>NZ_JBHFNQ010000272.1:0-3265 GCF_041929345.1 Floridaenema aerugineum BLCC-F46 | reverse complement strand
CAGTGTAACGCACCATCTAGGGACTGGAATTATACCACCATCAGTAGGGTGCGTTAACGCCAGTGTAACGCACCATCTAGGGACTGGAATTATACCACCATCAGTAGGGTGCGTTAACGCCAGTGTAACGCACCATTTAGTAACGCACCATCCCACCTCTTCCTCTTCTTTCTTCACATTCTTTGCAGTTCAAAAAAATCTTATTCCACCACTTCCACCAAAGAAGAAAGCACAGCAATTTTAGTTGTATCAACCCCTCTAATTGTAGATACTAATTGAACACCAGCACGAGACATTTCATCAAAATCTATCAACAAATCACCCATTACTTTATCCGGTTCATCTTCACTAATTCCCAAAGGAGAACCTTTAGCAGTATTGCGACTTCTGGCAATATTTTGTAAACCCTTTAAAGCATTGCGAACCGGAGAAACACTAGCCAATACTAACACTTCCAAAGTACCAGAAGGCCCTTTTAAAAGAATCTTAAAATTATCCTCAGTTCGAGGAATAGTAATTGTTTTTCCCCCAGCCACTAAAGCCGCATCTTCCGGCTTATCCCAATCACGGGGAAATAAAACTAATAATTCGCCACTAGAATCGATTAACACAACACCAATAAAAAGATTTTGATTTTCGTTATTTTGAATATTAATTTTAATTTCTGTATTCGGCTTAAACTTAGTACCTTGCACAGAATTAATCGGTGCTTTTTTATCCTCTTGATTCCCCCGACTACTAACCACATTAGCAGCACTTCTTGAATTAACAGATTGAATAGTAGTAGTAACTTTAAGCGTAGAAGAATCCCCTGTCACCAAAGTTTGTAAAATTCTCCCAGCCAGCAAAGATTTAAATTTAGACTTCAACCTTTCTTGAATCGCTTTTGGTGTAGATTCTTCAGGAATTCCAAAAGTATTATCAACTGGTTTTCGCCCGGAAGTAAACAAACCGATCGCACCCACTGGCGGCGGATTAGGAATTGATAACTGTTGAAATTCGCGAGAGTTGTTTTCCCTAACTCGACCTAAAATATAATGTACAACATCTGTTTGATTAACCCCAACAACTTCCATCCGACTGATAGCTTTTATTTCCTTTTCAGCTTGACTTCTATCAGCGCCCAAAGATTCATCTAAACCAACTTTTAAAGTTAAATCAGTAGGAATTCCCCGCACTCTTTCCCGCAGTAAAACTCCCGGTTTCACAACATTAGGTTTAGCTTTAATAACTTTACCATATCCAACTAATCCGACGCGAGAAGTTTGTTCAATTTGTCCAATTTCCTTACCTTGTTTATCAATCAAATTAAAAATTGCCCCTTGCTGAAAACCTTCCAATGATTGCGAAGCAATTCCACCCAACCAAAATTCTACTTGATCACCACTTACTTTGCGAATCACTCCTTCCGCACTGCGCGTAGTTTGTTCGCTGAAATAAACTAATTTATTTGCGTAATTACTTCCCGGTTTTACTTCATATTCCGGTACTTGTACCATACCAGAATTTTGAGCTATATCTTGAGTCCGCAAAGCTAAATTAACAAAAGTTGTACTAATAGCTTGATTACGATTTTGTTGCCAAAGATAACGAGTTAATAAATAAGTAAAAGCGCCAGCATTAAAACCATCAAAACGCGCATCTGTAGCAAGTTGATTATCTCTAGCAGAAGTTAATGAAACACCTTTAGCAATACCTTTTCCTCGTAATTCTTGAAATTTATCGGGAGAAATTTTCAGCCTGGTTAACCATTGTTGTTGATATTCTAATTCTTCTGAAGCGACTTGAATGTTGTTGGTTTCACGCTCAAATCTTGCAGAACGCACCACCAAATTTCCCCTATCAGCACCCCCCGAAAAACAACTATCTAAAACCACAGTTAAATTTTCCGTTTGTACCGCCGACATCAACAAAAACAAAGTCTTACCCATGATATCTTTTACCACATTTTTATCAGGGGTAACAGTATCTATAGGAACCATAGTCCCATTCAAATTTTTACCATTAATCGGCGCAGGATCTACTACCCGCGAACCATGTCCAGAATAGTGAAAAACCGCCACATCACCGGGTTTTGCTTGTTTAATTAAATGATTTTCAAAAGCAGTAATAATCCCTTGACGAGTAGCTAGAGAATCTGTAATTACTAAAATATCTTGCGGCTTAAAACCAAAGCGATGAATTAACAACTCTCGCTGCATTTCCACATCCATCAAACATCCCCGCAAAGGACGAATATCGCCAGTATAATTATTAATTCCCACCAACAAAGCCAGCTTCCGAGGCGTACTTTGCGCCAACACTTTACCATAACGATTAGCCTGCTGAAAAAACTCAACTTGACTAATTCCCAAACTAGCCAACAAAGAACCACCAAACTGTAAAAAATGCCGCCGTTTCATAATTCCTCCTGAATTTGTACGTTGTTGCGCTTCAGCGCCACAGAATTTGTACGTTGTTGCGCTTCAGCGCCACAGAATTTGTACGTTGTTGCGCTTCAGCGCCACAGTCGGAAGAGCGCTGAAGCGCAACAACGTACTTTTAAAATGCTTCTCCGATGAAAGTGAAAGCTGCCCAATCTTTCGGATGAGGGCGAGTTTTCATAATAGTTAACATTGCCTGACGTAATGCTTGCGCTTTATTCGGATTTGTCCTCATTTGCTGATAAAACTCCTTCATTAAATCAGATGTTGGTGCATCAGGAACCGCCCACAAAGAAACAACTATGCTGGGTGTTCCCGCAGTAATAAAAGCGCGAGATAATCCAACTACCCCATCACCTGTAAGTTTTCCTCTCCCAGTATCACAAGCACTTAAAACTACTAAGGAAGCTTTCAATTTTAAATCGAGAATTTCATCAGAAGTCAGCAAACCATCTTCTTTTTCGTCGGGTGTAAAAGCTAATGCGCCCGGTACTCCAGCCCGATATTTTCCTTGCAGTTCTCCATAATCTAAAAGTCCGTGTGTGGCGAAGTGAATAATGTTAGCTTGAGAGATTTGAGATTTAATTGTTGCTTCTTTAGCTTGAGAACCAATTAAAGGTTGAGTATTGAATAATTTACCAATTTCAATTGCTTCTTGTTGTGCTCCTGGTAAAGGTGATAACTGTTCCGGTGGTTCACCTATTTTTAAGGTTAAAGATGGCATGGTTGGATTACCGACAATTAAATTTTGGAAACTCTTTTCTCCTGCACCTCTGCTTTGCTGCATTTCTGCTTTTTTAGCATGAGTTAATTCTAAGACTTGAATTGAGGGTGCGGTGAGA
>NZ_JBHFNQ010000271.1:0-83776 GCF_041929345.1 Floridaenema aerugineum BLCC-F46 | reverse complement strand
TCTCACCGCACCCTCAATTCAAGTCTTAGAATTAACTCATGCTAAAAAAGCAGAAATGCAGCAAAGCAGAGGTGCAGGAGAAAAGAGTTTCCAAAATTTAATTGTCGGTAATCCAACCATGCCATCTTTAACCTTAAAAATCGGTGAACCACCGGAACAGTTATCACCTTTACCTGGAGCACAAGAAGAAGCAATTGAAATTGGTAAATTGTTCAATACTCAACCTTTAATTGGTTCTCAAGCTAAAGAAGCAACAATTAAATCTCAAATCTCCCAAGCTAACATTATTCACTTCGCCACACACGGACTTTTAGATTATGGAGAACTGCAAGGAAAATATCGTGCAGGAGTACCGGGTGCATTAGCATTTACACCCGACGCAAAAGAAGATGGTTTGCTGACTTCTGATGAAATACTCGATTTAAAATTGAATGCTTCCTTAGTAGTTTTAAGTGCTTGTGATACTGGGAGAGGACAACTTACAGGTGATGGAGTAGTTGGATTATCTCGCGCTTTTATTACTGCGGGAACACCCAGCATAGTTGTTTCTTTGTGGGCGGTTCCTGATGCCCCAACCTCTGATTTAATGAAGGAGTTTTATCAGCAAATGAGGACAAATCCGAATAAGGCGCAAGCGTTACGTCAGGCAATGTTAACTATAATGAAAACTCGCCCTCATCCAAAAGATTGGGCAGCTTTCACTTTCATCGGAGAAGCATTTTAAAAGTACGTTGTTGCGCTTGAGCGCTCTTCCCGGACGGTTCGTTGTTGCGCTTGAGCGCTCTTCCCACGCGAGAGTGGGAACAACGGACTAATGTTAATTTACAGGCAGTTTTAAAGTACCTAAATCATAGATTCCTCTGGTATTAGAAGGAATTTCAAATTGAAGTACACTAGGCGGATTAGTAAACAAGCGGATTTCGTAACGTCCTGGCTTTAATCCAGAAGTAGCAAATCTACCCGCACGATTAGTAAAAAATGTCACTGGTTTCCCATTAGGATCGGAGAGAGAAACTATTTGTGCCGATTGTAAAGAAACTGGTTCGCCGTTAGGATTTAATAAGACTCCTCGTAAGAAAACAGTTGCATCTGTTCCTACTCGGACTACTGTACCGCTGCGATAAGTGGGTAATACTAAGATCGATCGCTCACCCAAATCCATCCCCACAGGTAAATTAGGTGCATCGACGAGCAATCTAGTAATATTATAAGGGTCTAAATTTGGCACTACACCAAACCCCAAATTATCAATCCGAGTGATGTAGCCACTCAAACTAGGATTAACTCCAATCACTTGACCTCTCACACTTTCTTGGGGAACTACGATCGCAAAACTATTATTAATTGGACGGGACCAAGCAAAATGTCCATCGGCAAAAACTAAGGCTGTACCAAAACTAAATTGAGTGATATTTCCGTTGGCGTTATCTCCATTAATTGAAAAAAGCGTGTCATGAGATAAATCCCAAGTAAAACGATAACCAGTATAAGATAATCGACCAGTAATATCATAACCTTGACCATCTTGTGTCAAACCAACAGAGGCTCTTGGTACTCCAATATTTTGCAGTGGGTTGTAATTCCAGGTTAAACGATTGATCGCTTCTCTGCTATTAGTAATATCTGAAGTTGCTTGGATAAATTGACGACCTTGGGGCAACAACCAAGATAAACTTATGTAAGCACGTTGCTCATCAAATCCGCTAAAATCGCGCCTTTCACTCACATTTAAACTAACATTTAAACCATTGCGAAAAGAGCGGGAAAGTCCCAGAGCAAATCTATAAGTATCTGGGATTTCGCGACCAAATTCATATCGAATACTCAGATTACCTCGAATATCCCAAAAGAGTTTTTGACTGTAATCAGCAGTGATATCGTATAAAAAGTCATTTCGGGGCTTTTCTTCTCCGACTCTAGTAAAATTTTCTCCCCTAGATTCTACAGTGATGCGAAAAGAACGTTGCGCCGCATTATTAGCACCAACTTGTAGGTATTCGTAACGTAATCTAGCAGCATAATCAATGCCAATTCCATTATCGTGACTGAGGGCAATATCCCAGCCAAAGTTACCCAAACGAGTCGCCCAAGTACCCTCAACTCCTAGAACTTGTTGGTCAAAATCACCTTGGAAATAACCACCCGCAGTTAAGTTATTACTTATGCCTAAACGGTGTGATAGAGTAAGGGTTGGTTTCTGAAAATCGTAAGTGCGATCGGCAAAATTGCTAGTAGATGGAAACCCCAAACTATAAGCAAATTGCTGCACTCCCGGTGCTAATAATTCAGCCGCTACCGGATTAGAAAAATTTAGCCGCTGCACTCGACCAACATCATCGGTAATGACTAATTCCACATTATTAGTACCCGCACTTAAAGGAAGATCGCGAATATCTTGCCGTCCTGCTGGTAACTGCAAAGTGCGTTCTAATCGACCATTAACTAATACATCAACTCTAGAAGGTGTCTCTAAGAAAAACTCGTATTGGCTAATTGGTCGAGTTACTATATAAGGCTGTAAACCAAAGTTTCTTTCTACAGAAAATCCTAGCTGAGGTCGAGTATTTTGATATCCAGTAATCGGAATAGAAAGGTCGCCCAAAACATAACGTAAAGTTTGATTTGGTGCATCCCGTACTATTCGTAAATCTCCTCTAATTAAAGCAGGGTTTCTTCCTTCTAAAAAATCAGTGCGTCCCTCAAAAACCCAGTTTTTATAGTTCAACGCCCCATCAATAGCAAAAATTAAGGGTTGTCGTCCTCTATCTATCTGTCCTTCACCAGACCAAATATAATCTTGATCGACCCGGAAATTTACATATCCGCTAAAAGTACTAGGACGCAGAGCATTTTCTGCTCCAGGGGGTAATCTTTGACCTTGCAAATTAGCAACATTTGTGCGCCTTAAAGCAGGTGGAACTTGGATTTGTAGTTCTAATTTTGCCCGATCGAACGTTGCCAGTAAACCATTTTGTTGCAAAACTTCCAAACTGAGATTACCTTCAGCATCCACCGCACTTGTCAATGTTTCCTGAATATCGGGACGAATAACTTTTGCTGTTTCTGTCAGCAAAGGTGCAGCTTGAATTCGGACTGCGGGACTTGCGCCTAGCGTTAGTAATGCCTGTCCTCGCTGTTGTTCATCAATAAAAAATGGTACGATCACTTTTTGCGATCGATTACCTCGCTGACCAAAAACTTCTTCAAATATTTGGTCTTGATTTCCTCTTTCTGTCTCTGATGCGGGTAAATGCGGTTCATAAGAGGGCGGCAGAGTTAATGTTTGCCCCAAACTCGCTTTACCACTCAACAAGATATAACTTAAAGAGAAAAATAGTAAGTAATGAAAATTTTCAATTTCGGACTTGATTGCCATCGATCGACCTGAATTTCATGTTCGCGATTACACATTCTTTCCTATAATTTCAGATCAAATCCGAAAAAAAGGCTTCTTTTAAAAAAAAGAAACCCAATGACGCTGATTTATTAAGTTTCTTTAAAATCGAACTGGAGTAGAAAAAAGACAAATCATCATTTCTACCCCCTAGCTGAAGAAGTTAATTTTTGCTAAACTTGGACTTATTGAACATCTTTAAAAGTCAAGGTTGCTGTGACTGGCCCTACTGGTAACTGCTGAGGCCAAGGAATCACAAAACGTCGTTGATTACCCGCCAAGATAGCACTATTATTCACTCCCTCTAACTGTTCTGGTTTCAGAGTAATTTGAGTTCCTCCACTAGTTAGGTTTAAATTTAAGTCAGATAAAATAGCACGGCGAGTTCCTTGATTATCAAAGGTGATTGCTAGGCGATCGCTACCATCTGTTCCCTTTTCATGATTAACGTTACCTACCACTACCTTTGACTGTGCATTTTTGGGGCGAATATATACCGATCCAAGATAGCGAAACACCACTTTTACAGCGCCAGTAGTTGTCTGCGGTTCTGATTGAACTGGCTTTTTCAAATTAATTGGTAATTGTTCTGCAACAATGCGATAAGCAAGTTCTTTTTCAGGGTTAGGATTGCCTAACCAAGTAACCCGAACCGACTGCACTCCCCCAGGTGGTAGGACAATTTGAGATGGATAAACTAAAAAATCATCATCAGCTTTTTGTGTAGTTTCTTGACCTTCTAAATTAATTTTGCGCTCAACCATCGAGATTTCCACAGCTATCTGTTCCGGCGTATCATTCACAACTTGATAAGACTGAGTAGCACCCGTTCCCGCTGGCTCAAATATCCTAGTAATTGGGTCTAACTTAAAAGCTAATGCTGGCGAAATTGTGCTAATTAGCAGAAAAACAATTAAACTAAGGAAGCGGCGAATGGAAAGTTTCATAGTTTGATATTTGTTAATTATCTGCGATCGTTAAATTGAGAGAAGCACTATAATTTCCCGGATCTTGCAAACTTGCCGGAGTGTATTTGATATACAAATCTCTAGTCTCTGAAGCGTTGGGATTATTGTTAACATAAGAGTAGTTTTCCGTAGCTTCAGTGGTGAAAGCTCCGGCACCGGGCGTTCCGCTACCACTCGGAACTGTGGTAACTTGAAAAACAATCGGAGTTACTCCCTCTGATTTAGTTAAATTGCTGCCGATTATATTTAAAGTAAAACCATTTGCGGAAGTAGTACTTAAACTAATAGTTCCTACCTTGATAATTTGCGTATTTTGCGTTCCTCCCTCACCTCCTAACGGCAAATTATTTGCCTGATTGCTAGAAGTGAGTGTGATATTTCCCGCAAATGCTGGTGGCATACCTGCTAACAGCAACAAACTCAAACAAGTCTGGATAAATGAATGTTTCATTGCTCAAGTAAATAGCAATTAATAATTAACAGTTAACTACTGAAATAAAGTAGAAGGGAAGAAGGTTTTTCTATTCAGCTTCTTCCCTTCTCTCAACTACTCAATCATTTCTGCCCTGTTGTATTACTTTAGATTTGAGATTTCAGATTTGAAATTTTAGAAAATATCTTTTGGTAAAAATCCCTGGTTACAACTATGAAAAACATCCTTGCATTAATAATTCAAAATCTTCAACCCCTTAACTGTAGGTATGAGGAAAATTCAAAATCCGAAATCTACAATCTAATAATTTGTTGACACTTTAGCTATTGTCAGTAACAGTTAATGTCACCGTACCATTATAGCTACCCCTTTTCGGCAGAGTTGGGTTTTGCACCTGAATGTACAAGTCTAAGTTCTTGCTACCTGTACTTGCATCTAAGCCAGAGTTAACGTTTAAAGTGTAATTAGAACCAGAGGCAGTTGCAAAAGTACTGGGTGCTGTAGCAGCATCATCAACGGTTGTAACCGTGAAAGGAACTGTATCAGTACCGGAAGTCAAGTTGCCAGTGCTGGCAGTTAAAGTTAAACCAGCAGTGTTGTTAGTTGTAACAGTTAAATCGGCAATTTTCGCCACTTGGTTTCCAGCTGTACTTAGAGGTAAAGCAGAAGCATCTGTGGTTGTTGTTGATGTAATCGCAAGAGTTGAGGTGACTGTACCGGAAAGGCCAACGCTAGCAGTGGTGTCAGCAAAGGCTGCGGGTGCTAAACCAATGGTAGCAACAGGGGTAACAATTAAGCTGGAAGCAATTAAGAAACGACGTAAAGACATGGTTCAATCTCCTAAACAAACTTGTTGATTCAGATATCATGCCTAGATGAAGCTTTGATACTTTATGTTTTCTCTCCACTTCTCTTTGGCTGATGGCTTAAATTTAAATTATTCGGTTTGCTAAACCCATCAGAGTAATTGTTGAACTTTTCTCTAGGTGTTTTAGATAGAAATACCTAGTAGATTAACCAGTTTTTCCGTATAGATTGTTACTCTACATTCCCAGATACTCTTGCTTTTTGGATAAAAATGTGATAATAGGACGCAACCTGAACTCATAGAAGTGAGAAGTGATGCTGGCTCTTTCGGGTTTATGGGGAAAAATGTTCAAAAATGTTACAAACCAGGGAAACGGTGCGTATAGCCCCCTTTGCCCCTGCGTAAGATCACCCAAATCTGATGATCTCGTTCTCAAGTGGAACTGGGGAACGAAAAAACGGACTGTTTGTTGTAGACGCTTCAGTGCTGCTCCCACGCGAGAGTGGGAACAACAGACTGGGAAAAATTAAACCCGACAAAAAAAGTCGGGTATGTTTGACGTGATTTTGAGGGCGTGATAGTATTCCAAAGAGTTGACAGTTCGACAGATTTTCAGAGCGAGAGAGAGAGCAAGATCATGACTCAGGCAATTACAACCCCAAACGAAGGAAAGACAAGCACCGTTAAAGGTTTGAAGTGTAAAGAGTGTGGTGCTGAATACGAAGCCAAGGCAATTCACGTTTGCGAATTCTGTTTTGGCCCGTTGGAAGTGGCTTATGATTACGATGCTCTTCGTCGTTCTGTGACTCGCGAAACTATTCAAGCTGGCCCAAATTCGATTTGGCGTTATCGGGCATTTTTGCCAGTGGAAACGGAAAACCCCATTGATGTGGGAACTGGGATGACTCCCCTTGTTCGCGCAAATCGTTTGGCTCGTCGCCTGGGTTTGAAAAAGCTTTATATTAAAAACGATGCAGTCAATATGCCTACCCTGAGCTTCAAAGATAGGGTGGTATCGGTAGCTTTGACTCGCGCTCGTGAGTTGGGTTTTACTACGGTTTCTTGTGCTAGCACTGGTAACTTGGCTAATTCTACAGCTGCGATCGCAGCCCACGCCGGACTCGACTGCTGCGTATTCATCCCCGCCGACTTGGAAGCCGGAAAAGTCCTGGGTACACTGATTTATGGCCCTACCGTCATGGCAGTGCAAGGAAATTACGACCAAGTAAACCGTCTCTGCTGTGAAGTTGCTAATACACAAGGTTGGGGATTTGTCAATATTAATTTGCGTCCCTACTACTCCGAAGGTTCCAAAACTTTGGGTTACGAAGTTGCCGAACAACTCGGTTGGGAGTTACCAGATCATATAGTTGCACCTTTGGCTTCTGGTTCTTTGTTCACCAAGATTTACAAAGGTTTCCAAGAATTTATTAATGTAGGTTTGGTTGCTGATAAGAGCGTGAGATTTAGCGGCGCACAAGCTGACGGTTGTTCTCCCATTGCTCAAGCTTTCCGGGAAAATCGGGACTTTGTGCAACCAGTAAAACCGAGTACAATTGCTAAGTCGATCGCAATTGGCAACCCAGCAGACGGCATCTACGCCTTAGAAGTAGCGCGGAAAACAGGCGGTAACATTGAATCAGTAAACGATGCCGAAATTGTGGAAGGCATGAAGCTACTGGCAGAAACCGAAGGTATCTTCACCGAAACCGCAGGCGGAACCACAATTGCCGTACTGAAAAAATTAGTCGAAGCTGGTAAAATTGACCCCGAAGAAACCACAGTAGTTTACATTACCGGAAACGGTTTGAAAACTCAGGAAGCAGTTCAAGGTTACATCGGCGAACCTTTAACAATTGAACCAAAATTAGACAGTTTCGAGCGTGCGTTGGAACGTTCTCGTACCTTAGAACGCCTCGACTGGCAACAAGTACTTGTGTAATTATTAACGCAAGTTGACAGCTAGATTTAGTAAGGTGCGTCAGACAATTCAAATTTATGCGAGGCGCACTAATTTTAAGCTTCTGACGCACCCTACAGATTTAGAACGCTTCGTGGCAACAAGTGCTTGTATCAGTATTAGCTTTTTGCGTTTTGCGATCGTGCTAATACTCAGATCTTGCAGTAAAGGAGGTAGAACCTCCTTACCTCGTGACCAGGTTCAACCTGGTCACGAGAAATAGAGGCTCCGCCTCAAGCGTGCAAGATCTCAGTAATAGATAATGGGTAATGGGTGAAAAAAAAACACCAATTACCCATTAATAATCACCAATGACCAATTACCGAATTAACTATGTCCGTTAAAGTTTTAGTTCCCACACCCCTGCAAAAGTTTACCAACGAGCAAGCAACTATAGAATGCAGCGCAGACAGTATCGAAGAATTAATTGATTCTTTAGACGAAACTTGTCCCGGCATTAAATCACGTTTATGTGACGAACAAGGACAAATTCGCCGCTTTTTAAACCTCTACGTCAACAGCGAAGACATCAGATTTTTGGAAGGAAAAGCCACACCCTTAAAAGATGGCGACGAAGTAAGCATCGTTCCCGCTGTAGCTGGCGGTTGAGTTTTCGGCGCAGGGGTGCAGGGGAGAAAGAAAATTCTGTAGGGGCAATTCATGAATTGCCCCTACTCAAAACTTTCCCAGTCCCCAGTCCCTAATCCCCAGTCCCTTTATTGCAGATTATTCGATATTGTAAAAATATGTGTCTTGCCTCTTAGCTGGTGAAATTGCTCAGCTAAGTCCAGAATTACCAATTTAAATTAAAGGTTGAACTGAGTTATGGCAGAAGAAACCAATCACAATGAAGCGGGAGAAGTCGCTCCTAGCACTGTAGAACAGCAAGCTCCTAGTGTTTCCGAAGAAAATGCTCCCAGCACTGACTCACCTGTAGCGACAGATATTCCTAGTGCTAATGCACCCGATCCTAACGCAGTTAGTTCGGAACAAAATCCTAATGCGGTAGGTGATAAAGCGGCGAAAAAACCCCCTGCTGCGAAAAAGGAAAAAGCGCCCGCAGTTGAAGATAAACCTTTTGCCGAGTTTATTCCCCAAGATTATTTTCCCGCATTAACAAAGTCCTTAGCTAAACAAGGTGTTCAGGATTTAGAGCTAAAGTTGGAGAAGCAAAAAATCCCTGTCATTGGCTATGCAACACAGCCGGAATGCTGGCAAGTTATTGGTAGCTGGGGTAATGGTAAACGTCAATTCCGCGTGTATTTCTTGTCAGAAAATATTAACGGACAAAAAGGTTTTTCCTATTCAGAAAATGGCGGTAAACCTAGCACTCTTGAACCTTTCTTAATTGATGAACGGAAAGTAAGTTTAGATTTACTGGTGTTTGGCGTTGTCCAACGTTTAAATGCCCAAAAGTGGTTAGTCAGAAATTAGTTCTAGATCCTCTAGATCCCCGACTTCTTCAAGAAGTCGGGGATCTAGAGGAGTTCGACAAATTCGTACACTACAACACCAGTAACGGGATCGTTATCAATTCTGACATAACCAGCTTTTACTAATTGCATTAATGCGCCTTCTATTTCCGAAAAAGTCATACCTGTATCCATAACTGCTTGAGTAACTGAGAGTTTGCCACCTCTAGCAGCTGCGGTTTTGACTAGTTTAACCATTAGTTGGTCACGGTTTAAGGGGAGAGTTTGGGAAACTGCTGGTTGATTTAAAGGTATGCCATTAGGTGCATAACCGAATTTACCTCGGAATTTTAAGTTATGCTCTTCTACCATTCCGGGAATTAGGAATAAATCAATAAATTGTCCTATTCCAAATAAGCCAAAGGTACACAGCCAAATAACGCCTGTGAACATTTTGCGGTTATAGATGCGGTGTAAACCGTGTAGTTGGAGCAAGCAAGCTAACCAAAGTACGTAGCTCGTGCCAACATTATTACCAACGTTACTGTTAACGTTATTCATTGCTGAATTAGTTATTTTGCGATCGTCCATTTTTTTATGATAGTTATTTTGTTATTAAGTGTTTGCTCTTGGTTTGGTAGCAGCTAGTTGTAACAAAACTTGATACATTGTTGCAAGTCTTAACGCGATCGCTCATCTAAGAGAGGCGATACCTTGGTAGACTAAAACCCATGCCCTAACAAGCGTCGCATCATCAGCAGCGATCGATCTTAATTAGATCAAAAAAACAGAGACACCTATGGTAGATTCCCTTAAGAAACCCAGTTTTGAAGAATTACGCCCAGGAATAAAAGTTCCGGCAAAAGAAACCATCCTCACGCCTCGGTTTTACACCACTGACTTTGACGAAATGGCGCGGATGGACATCTCACCCAACGAAGACGAACTGCAAGCGATTTTAGAAGAGTTCCGCGCTGACTATAATCGTCATCACTTTGTCCGGGATGCAGAATTTGAACAATCCTGGGACCACATCGACGGGGAAACTCGCAGGTTGTTCGTTGAGTTCCTAGAACGTTCCTGCACTGCTGAGTTCTCTGGATTCCTACTTTACAAAGAACTTGGACGACGCTTAAAAGATAAAAGTCCGGTTTTGGCGGAATGCTTTAACCTGATGTCACGGGATGAAGCGCGTCACGCAGGATTTCTCAACAAAGCGTTGTCTGACTTTAACTTGTCCTTAGACTTAGGATTCCTGACAAAAAGCCGGAAATACACCTTCTTTAAACCAAAATTCATTTTCTACGCTACCTACCTTTCCGAAAAGATTGGTTACTGGCGCTATATCACCATTTACCGTCACTTAGAAGCACACCCCGAAGACCGAGTTTATCCGATTTTCCGCTTCTTTGAAAACTGGTGTCAGGATGAAAACCGTCACGGCGACTTCTTTGATGCGGTAATGAAAGCGCAACCGGACACTTTGAACGACTGGAAAGCAAAACTCTGGTGTCGGTTCTTCCTGCTGTCAGTATTTGCTACCATGTTCCTCAATGACATTCAGCGGGCTGATTTCTATGCGGCGATTGGTCTAAATGCACGGGATTATGATATCTACGTGATTGAAAAGACCAACGAAACTGCTGGTAGAGTCTTCCCAGTAATGTTGGATGTCAATAATCCAGAATTCTATCAGCGTTTGGATGTTTGTGTCCAAAATAATGCCAAACTGACCGAAATAGTTAACTCGAATCAGCCAAAATTCCTGCAATTGCTGCGGAAATTACCTCTGTATATTTCTAACGGTTGGCAATTCTTGCGTTTGTATTTGATGAAACCAATTGATGTAACATCTTTGCAAGGAACAGTCAAATAAATTTTCATTAGTTGCTCCTTGATTATGACGGTTCTGCTACTAGCGGAATCGTTTTTTTTTTAGCAATAATGCAGTAATGTATTTATTTGGTAGTGGGTAGTAGGTAGTTGGTAATGGGAATTTGGTAATCCGAGTAAATCTGCTATAATTCCTATCCAAAATCTTCAATCTAATTTCTTCAATTACCCCTACCAAGTACTGACTACTTACCCCCTAAAATTAATACAAGATGAAATTAAATTACTGGTTTCTATTAATTAGCAGTTGCTTAACTCTGGTAGCAACATCTGTTGGGGCACAAACTCCAGAAACTCAACCAACTCCAGAAACAGCACCAACTCAGGAAACTCCCCAAACTCCAGAAACAGCAACGCCTAACTCCTCAGCAAGAGATTTAGATTTAAGTCCAGAAATTATCGAAAATAGTCCGGTATTGCGGCGCTGGATGCGGAAAGTTCCCAATGTTTTGGAGAGTATTAGAAACGATCCTAGCTTTCGCACAAGATTGCGGTTAGGTTATTCTCAGTATACTTCGGACGATCGCACACCAGGAATTAAAATAGGTGTAGAAGATATATTTTTGGGGAAAACTGGATTAACTTTAAGTGGCGAGTACAACACCTCCTTTGATGGTGATTACACTCTTTACGGCGGAGATTTACGTTACTATATTTTGCCTTTAGGTGGTTACATTAATATTGCACCCGTAATTGGTTATCGTCATATAGATACTGATAGATACAATACTAGTGGTTTAAATGTTGGTGCAAAGTTGTTGTTTGTGTTTTCTCGCACTGGCGCAGGCGATATTTCTTTAACGCAAAGTTGGGTGTCTCCTGGTACTAGTGAAGAGGTGGGTTTGACTACTATTTCTGTTGGTTATGCTTTAACCCAAAATATTCGCTTATCTACAGATATTCAGAAACAGAATGCTAGGCAAAGAAAGGATAATCGAGTAGCAATTGTTTTAGAATGGATGCTTTAGATTCCCGAATTTTGCCAGAAGTCGGGAATCTTTTGCCAGTCAATCAGTTTACAACAAGTCTACTAAAACTACAGTAATATTATCTTTTCCACCTTTCTCTTTTGCAGCTTCTATCAGAGATGATGCTGCTTCTTCCAGAGTCGATGCTTGTTGGAGATAGTCGGCAATATTTCGATCTGTGAGTTCTTCGGTAAGTCCATCACTACATAATAGTAAGCGATCGCCAACTTTCAGATCTACTGGCTGTATCTTCAGAGAAGCTATTTCTTCACGTCCCAAGCAACTCAATATCAAATGACGGAAGGAATGAACCCTAGCTTCTTCAGGGGTAATATCTCCTGCTTTGATAGCTTTAGCTACCCAAGTATGATCTTCTGTGATTTGCTCTAATTGTGATTCGCGCCAGCGGTATAATCGGCAATTTCCAACATTAGCACAAATAGGCGACTCTGGAGAACGAAAAATTACCACAACCACAGAAGTTCCCATGTCAGCAAGTTCAGGATGATCTTGCTGTTCCTGCAAAATTGCTTCATTAGCTGTTAAAAAAGCAAATTCTAATAATTTATCTGAATTCCTAGAAGATTGCCACTTTTCTGACAAATAAGCGGGAATTTTTTGGGTAGCAATGTGACTGACTACATCTCCTCCCTCATAACCACCATTACCATCAGCAACTATAAAAAATCGTCCTTCAGGATCTATATAGTAAGCATCTTTATTAGTAGAAGCAATAAGTCCCACATCGGTAGAACCTGTAAAGTTAAGTTTCAGCGTCATATAATTTCGTGCGAACAATTAATATTGTTTATTTTAACCGTCGAGAGTGGCTGGAATCAGTGTCAACGCCGACAAATAATGTGGCGCGACAACAGTAGTAACATACTGCTTTGGTAAAATGAAATTTTTATGCGGATGAAAGGACTTGAACCTTCACTTCTTGCGAAACCAGAACCTAAATCTGGCGCGTCTGCCAATTCCGCCACATCCGCTTGAATCTATATAATAACAGATTCACACGATAAATGAGTATAGCAGATTTCTTTTCTCAAGAGCAACTATAAATTCCTGGTGAGTTCGGCGGTTTTGTGCGGTGACTGACCTTAAAAGAGTAGCTGCGATCGCTTCACCCATACCTTAAGCTAATAGACATCTCCAGAAATTAATTGTGCGTTACTTGGAACCTTTGTAGAGACGTTGTATACAACGTCTCTACTTTTTTGCAGATGTCTATTAGCGATCGGACAGTTCCATATATTTTGTTCAGCTAATAGAATGAAAAAATCCTTTGAAAAATTTCTCAATTCTTAACTTACGGTACCAATATAAATGAATAAAATAACATTATTGCATACCTTAACTGTTAATTGCCAAACCCACAGACAACTGACATTAATTTTAAGTTATATTTCTAACAATTAAAATTTATTAGTATAGAAGATAACTGTTCCTTGATTAGAACTATTATATATTAATAATAAAAATAAATAAGTTTTCAAACCCGAAAAGAAACCAAATTTAATTGGGTTCAAAATAATGAAAACCATCATTCCAACAAATTTACTAATTTTAGCGTCTACCAGTATTGTCTTAGCTGGCTCAGTACAAGCACAGTCTCCGACAATACGCGATCGACAAACGGATGATTTCACCTTATCAGGTGACTCTTTAGAAGGAATTGAAACTCGCACAGTAGAAGGCGACTATCGTCAATTCTTTAGCCCAAATGCTGGGGCTATCCGAATTAATGAAAGCTATGAAATGACAAAAAAAGGCAGTCGCAACCCCTTACAAGTCGGGAGAGATACAGAATTACAAATTAATCGCCAAACTCCCCAACCAATTAACGCCGTACCTTTCCGAGAAAATGAGCGAAATGATACTAACAGAGTCGAACTAAAACTCGACTTAGCCGAATAAAAGGGACTGGGAAAGATGTGATTTGTAGGGTGCGTTAACGCCAGTGTAACGCACCATTTCACCAGGGAAAGATGTGATTTGTAGGGTGCGTTAACGCCAGTGTAACGCACCATTCCACTGGGAAAGATGTGATTTGTAGGGTGCGTTAACGCCAGTGTAACGCACCATTCCACCATATTTCCACAGGGGACTGGGGACTGGGGACTGGGAAAAATTTGATTTGTAGGGGCGGGTTTAGCAGAAAATTCTGTCATCACAACCAAAGAATTGAAAACAAAATCCACCCTTATATCATATCCGGCTGCTCAGCCATAATATCTTTAATCCAAAACCCTGTAGAGACGTTGCATGCAACGTCTCTACAGGGTTTTGGGTAATCTTGTCGGACATAAATATAACAAATTCTATCAACGCGACACCGCCCCCATCGCATTCCAATCACCAGAAGGAATAAAAGCCGCCCAATAATAAGGATGTTGATACTTATTACCACGCAACATCTCCAACTGAATCTCACGCAAAGCTTCCGAACGCCCCTCATTATTCAACAAACGGCGATAATAACTCACCATTAAATCCTTAGTTCCATCATCATCAACCTTCCACAAACTCAACACCTGAGTTTCCGCACCCGCCAACACAAAAGCACGACGCAAACCCAAAACACCCTCACCATTTGCCACATCTCCCACCCCAGTTTCACAAGCAGATAAAACCACTAACTTTGTTCCCCATAAATTCAAAGCAGCAGCTTCCATCGCCGTTAAAACCCCATCTTCATCGCCACTTTTACGAACATTAAAACCCGCCATTGCTAAACCAGACCTCAACAACGGATTTTCTTGATTTCCTGTAACTCGACGACGGGGTTTAACGCTAAAATCAGGTTCAACCCAAAGACTGCGACTAAACCCAGTTGGCGGTGCGACTAATTCCACATCTTCCAAGAAAAAGCCGTGAGTCGCAATGTGTACAATCTGAGGGTTTTTAAGTTTTTTCAGAGCGTTTTCTGTAGCTTGGGAACCTGTTAATTTTTGGATTCCCGAAAGCAGAGGAGTAATAGCTTCTGCTTCTTTGAGTGTACCGGGTAGAGGGCCGAATTGGATTTGGGCTAAGTCGCTGGAACGTTGGCTATTATTGCCACGAGTTTTATTAGCAACTTGCACCGCTGGATTGCCGGGATTACTATAATCAGGATTAGCTAAAAGCACAGGATTAGAACGACTAGCGACGGGATTTTGTAAGCGCAATAAGTCACGTCCTGAACCGAGATAAGTAATAGAATAGTTTTCCACTAAATAGCGATTATTTTCATCAACCAAAGCAGCGAAAGGAATTAAATTAAGTTGGCTATCAGGAGAAATTAAAACAGTGCGAGTATTGCCCAAACGTTGCCGAATTGGTTGCATGAGTTTTTCATCGAGAGTGCGGGCAACTTTTTGGATATTGGGAGATTGAGATTGCAAAGCTTGACGGAATTCGGTAACAGTTTGGTTAATAGGTTCTGCTTCCCCTAAATCCACCCATTGAATCTTACCGTCAGGGTTGAGAATATAAGCAACATAACGAGGTTTGCCAAATTTGTCAGTTTTGGCATCCCAAGGATAGTAAAACACCAATTCGACTAAAGCCGCATTTTGAGGAATCAGTTTTTGAATAGCTTCAATGGTTGCAGGTTGAGAAACTTTGCGGAATTCAGAGGAACGACGGGCTAATTCTGCTTCCTGTTTTTCCGCTTGGGTTTTCAGGTTGGCAACTTGAGTGCGATATTGTTCCAGGGGCAGATTTTTCGGTTTGTTGAAAATTAGGGCAGCGAGTTGGCTGCGTGTAGCGTTAAGTTGGTCGAGTAAAGTTTGGTTTTCTGGGGTGATGTTTTGACGCAGACTGATGAGGCTATCGGTGAGAACTTCCAGAATGCGACCTTTGCGGCGTAAAACTGTAGTGAGGGCGAGGCGTGCCGCTTCCGGGTTGTTGGGTGCAGCTTGGACGTGCAGAGAAACAGTTGCATCTGTTGTCCCGGAAAGAGTGTCCATGTAGGCACTTTTTTGAGATTCTGAGCCAATAGTTAGGTTAACAGCTAGGTGTTGTTCTTGGAGATTAACACCACGAGTCAAAAATGCCAGCGCACGGGCAATGTCTCCTTGCGCTTGGTACAGTACTGCCAGGTTGTTGAGGCTACTAGCCACAGCGGGATGGTCAGAACCCAGGGCTTTTTCCCGGATGGCTAAAGAGCGTTGGTACAAAGGTTCAGCTTGGACGTAGTTGCCCATATCTTGGTACAGTCCTGCCAGGTTGTTGAGGCTACTAGCCACAGCGGGATGGTCAGAACCCAGGGCTTTTTCCCAGATGGCTAGAGAGCGTTGGAACAGAGGTTCAGCTTGGGCGTAGTTGCCTATTTGTGTGTACAGTGCTGCCAGGTTGTTGAGGCTAGTAGCCACATCGGGATGGTCAGAACCTTGGGCTTTTTCAGAGATGGCTAGAGAGCGTTGGAACAGAGGTTCCGCTTGGGCGTAGTTGCCCATATCTTGGTACAGTTTTGCCAGGTTGTTGAGGCTAGTAGCCACATCGGGATGCTCCGAACCCAGGACTTTTTCTAAGATGGCTAGAGAGCGTTGGTACAAAGGTTCCGCTTGGGCGTAGTTGCCCATATCTTGGTACAGTCCTGCCAGGTTGTTGAGGCTACTAGCCACATTAGGATGCTCAGAACCCAGGGCTTTTTCCCAGATGGCTAGAGAGCGTTGGAACAGAGGTTCCGCTTGAGCGTAGTTGCCCATCCGTCGGTACAGTAATCCCAGGTTGTTGAGGCTACCAGCCACATCGGGATGCTCAGAACCCAGGACTTTTTCTAAGATGGCTAGAGAGCGTTGGTACAAAGGTTCCGCTTGGGCGTAGTTGCCCATCTGTTCGTACAGTGCTGCCAGGTTGTTGAGACTCAGAGCCACATCGGGATGCTCAGAACCCAGAGCTTTTTCCCGGATGGCTAGAGAGCGTTGTGCGAGGGGAATTGCTTCTGCATATTTACCCTGTTGGTAAAGCTGAATAACCTGTTGACCAAGACGTTTGGCTTCTTCCACTTCAGCAGACTGTTTGGTTGAGACGGTTGGCATTTGCGCCAAAATCCCACCAGGAACACCCGTTACAATACCCAATGTAGCGATAAGGGCAGTTGTCCACAGCAGCGTTTTCCGGTTCATGATGTTTCCCCGTCCTAAGTTAAGCTATCTCTAGAAAATATTGCCTCATATCTTAACCCCGCCCCTCATGAAACGTCGTCATTTTCTTCAATTTGCTACATCTACCCTCGCCACTCTAGGTTTAAGTCAACTCGATATTCAACAACACAGTTGGCGCTATGCCAAAGTCTTGGCACAAAACACCCCCCGGAAACTGGCGCTATTAGTGGGAATTAACAACTATCCTAATGATCCCTTAAAAGGTTGCATCAATGATACTTATTTACAACGAGAATTACTAATTCACCGCTTTGGTTTTAATCCCAAAGATATTCTTTTAGTCACCGATGAAACGAATATTAAACCCACCCGCACAGGAATTTTAGAAGCTTTTGAAGAACACTTAATTAAACAAGCCAAACCGGGAGATGTGGTAGTTTATCATTTTTCTGGTCATGGTTCCCAAGTCTTTGACCCTGATACTGGTGCATCTGACCAATTAAATAGTACCTTTGTGCCAATTGACCGGGAAATTTCCAAATCAGCAGAGCAAATAATTGTCTCGGATGTCATGGGGGAAACTCTCTTTTTATTAATGTCTGCCTTACAAACCGAAAATGTAGCGGTAGTTCTGGATAGCTGTCATTCCGGGGGCGGAAAACGCGGTAATTTAACTATTCGTGCGATTAATGGCGGCGCAAGAGTTAACCCTAGCCCAATGGAACGAAGCTATCAGGAACAATGGCTTTCTCAGATGGGGAAATCACGGGAATGGCTGAAACAAGAACGCCAAAAAAGTATTGCTAAAGGTATTGTAATTGCTTCGGCGGCGCGAAGTCAATTAGCGGCTGATACGCCTTTTGATGGGTTTCATGCTGGGGCTTTTACTTATGTTTTAACTCAATATCTTTGGCAAAGTACCTCTGATGAACCAATTAATAGTATTATCGCCAATGTTGCTCGCAGCACTACCCGGATTTCTAGTACCCGACAAATCCCGGAATTTGAAGTTAAAAAAGATAGCAATAACGAGAAAAAACCTGCTTATTTCCTGAAACATCAACTCCCCTCGGCTGAAGCTGTGATTACTAAAGTTGCAGGTAATTCAGTTGAGTTTTGGTTGGGCGGAATTGAACCGCAATCTATTGCTGCTTTTAACAAAAATGCGCTATTTTCTATTGTAGATAATCAAAGCAAAATTTTGGGAATTGTCCGCTTAGATTCCCGCAATCCAAATAATGGATTAGTCGCCCAAGGAACTATCCTCGAAACTTCCCAACCAAAGGGAATTAAACCGGGATTAATTTTACAAGAACAAGCTAGGGCAATTCCAAATAATTTAAGTTTACGCATTGGTTTAGATGAGTCTTTAGGGGCAGATAAACCAACAGCTTCTCAAGCCCTTTCTCGCCTGAATCGGATTGAACCAGTAGAATTAGGAAAAATGGAGGTACAATATATTTTTGGTCGGATGACTGAGGCGAATTACCAGGAACTTCAAGAAAGAAAGGTTGCTGATATTCCCCCGGTTGGTAGTTTGGGTTTATATGCACCTGGTTTAGATTTAATTCCTGGTTCTTTTGGTGGTGCTAAGGAAAATGTTACGGCTGGTGTTGAAAGATTAAAGGCTAAGTTTCGCTCTTTATTAGCGGCGAGATTAGTTAAATTAACTCTCAATGCTGATTCATCTAAGTTGAAAGTTTCGGCTTTGATGAAAGTTTTAGATTCTCAAACCGGACAACCAATTGATGTGGCGGCGAGTGCTTTTACGGTTCGGGGAGGTGCTATTAATTCGCCACAGTTACCTAATAATATTAAACCAAATTCCGGGGAAATACA
Organism: Floridaenema aerugineum BLCC-F46; assembly: GCF_041929345.1. Lineage (NCBI taxonomy): Bacteria > Bacillati > Cyanobacteriota > Cyanophyceae > Aerosakkonematales > Aerosakkonemataceae > Floridanema > Floridanema aerugineum. The sequence goes on along the minus strand of NZ_JBHFNQ010000271.1, from coordinate 65,008 downwards.
AGGGGGAATTCCTAATTTACCTTTGGGAACTCGCGTGCAATTTTTGGTTGAAAATCAGGAGGATAAAGACCTTTTTGTTAGTTTGTTGGTAATTACGCCGGAAGGGGAAATGGTGGTTTTGTTTCCTAATAGTTGGACGGCTACAAGTGATGCTGCTTTAATTAAGGCTGGGGAAAGGCGACAAATTCCTGAATTGGGGAAAGATTCTTTTAAAATTACTGTTGGTAAGCCTTTGGGAAATGTGGAGGTTTTGGTAATTGCTAGTGCTAGTCCTTTACGAGAGGCGTTGAAGAAATTGCAGTCTATTGCGGTTAGTCGGGGGGAAAGGGGTGGGCCTTTGTCTTTGGATGATGATGCTGGTTCGGTGATTGATGATTTGTTGGGTGATTTGGATAGGGGAAGTCGTGGGAGTCGGAGTTTGTATGCTTCTTTTGATTCTAGTGTGAGGTCAGTTGATACTGCTCAGTTGGCTGCTATGTCGATTAGTTTTAGGGCTAGTTCTGGTTAGTTGGAATTAAAGGAATGGTGCGTTACGCTGCGCTAACGCACCCTACAGATTTGTAGGGTGCGTTAACGCCAGTGTAACGCACCATTCCACTGGGAAAGATTTGATTTGTAGGGTGCCCCGGATTTGGTATTGCGCCTTGATACTCAATTTGGTGGAATGGTGCGTTACGCTGCGCTAACGCACCCTACAAGCTACAAGCTATAAGTTAGGCTTCGACTTTTACGCCTTTCCAAAATCCTATGTATCCTTGAATGTTTTTGGCGGCATCTTTTGTTTGGGGGTAGTACCAAGCGGCATCTTTGTTTTGTTGTCCGTTTACTTCGATGGTGTAGTAACTGGCGACTCCTTTCCAAGAACAGGTGGTGTGTGTGCTACTGTCTTTAAAGTATTCTTTGTTGATGGTGTCGGGGGGGAAGTAGTGGTTTCCTTCGACTACCTCGGTGCGATCGCTCTCTGCTAAAATAGCACCATTCCAAATTGCTTTCGCCATCTGTAATTTTTCCCTTGCGAATTTGCCAGTACAATTATTTAGGATAAACTAATCGCTGATAAAATTTCATCACTGTCCAGCAATGGATCTAAAATATTCTTATCATCAGCGCACTACTGATTAAATCATGTCTCAGTTTCCCTCCCTGGAAAAGGCACTCAAGCACTATTTTGGTTACGATAGCTTTCGCCCCGGACAAAAGCAAATTGTCGCCCAAGCTTTACAAAACCAAGACTCGTTAATTATCATGCCAACAGGCGGGGGGAAATCTCTTTGCTTTCAACTGCCAGCCATGTTAAAAAAGGGTGTAACAGTGGTGGTATCGCCGCTAATTTCTCTGATGCAAGACCAAGTGGAGGCATTACGAAATAATGGGATTTCCGCCACCTTTCTCAATAGTAGTTTGAATGGTTGGCAAGTGCGGCATCGAGAAGAAAGTATTCGCAATGGTCATACTAAACTACTTTATGTTGCCCCGGAAAGGTTATTAAGTGAAAAGTTTTTACCATTTTTAGATTTAGTGCAGCATCAAGTAGGAATTGCAGGTTTTGCTATTGATGAAGCGCACTGTGTTTCTGAGTGGGGACATGATTTTCGTCCTGAATATCGGCAGTTAAAGTTGTTGCGTAAACGTTATCCAGATTTGCCAGTTATGGCATTAACTGCTACTGCTACCGAAAGAGTTCGTCAAGATATTATTCAACAGTTACATTTACAAGATCCTTTTATTCATATTGCTAGTTTTAATCGACCAAATCTTTATTACGAGGTTCGTCCGAAAGTTAAAAGCAGTTATACGGAATTATTATTACAAATTCGCCAAGCTAAAGGCGCAGTAATTGTTTATTGTCTCAGTCGTAAGAGTGTTGATGAATTAACTTTTAGATTGCAAAGAGATGAGGTAAATGCTTTGCCTTATCATGCAGGTTTAAGTGATGAGGAACGCAGTACTAATCAAACAAGGTTTATTCGAGATGATGTGCAGGTAATCGTTGCTACGATTGCTTTTGGTATGGGAATTAATAAGCCGGATGTGCGGTTAGTAATTCACTATGATTTGCCTCGAAACATCGAAAGTTACTATCAAGAAGCGGGTAGGGCGGGGAGAGATGGGGAACCTGCTGACTGTACCATTTATTTTAGTTTTGGTGATATAAAAAAGATTGAATGGGGAATCGATCAAAAAACCGATCCTCAAGAACAAATGATCGCCCGTCAGCAGTTACGAAGAATGATTGATTATGCTGAGGGAACAGACTGTCGGCGGACAATTCAGTTAAGTTATTTTGGGGAATATTTTGCGGGAAATTGCGGTAAGTGTGATAATTGTTGCCATCCCAAACCTGTGGAAGATTGGACAATTGAAGCGATGAAATTTCTTTCTTGTGTCGCTAGGTGTAAAGAAAGATTTGGGATGATTCATATTATTGATGTATTGCGAGGTTCTAAAGGTCAGAAGGTATTACAAAATAAGCATAATGAACTTTCTACTTATGGTATTGGTAAGGATAAAACTGCTGATGAGTGGAAGTTTTTGGGGCGATCGCTAATTCACCAAGGTATATTAGAACAAAGTACAGATGGTTATGCTATTCTGCAACTTAATCCTTTAAGTTGGGAAGTTATGCGCCGACAGCGGCAAGTTTTTCTGGCGATTCCTACCGAAAAGAAAGTAACTCAAGAAGAGAAGAACCTGAAAAAAGCCGGAATGGAAGTATTATATGAAAAGTTGCGGATTTTGCGGAAAAAACTGGCTGACGATCAAGGTGTTCCCCCTTACGTAATTTTCCCTGATTCTACTTTGAAATTAATGGCGCAAGTGCAACCGGAAACTTTACTAGAATTCGGAGAACTTTCGGGAGTTGGTAGCAGTAAACTCTCCCAATATGGGTCAATTTTCCTCAAAGAAATTCGTGCCTATCGCCAAGAACAAGGTTTGTCAGTAGCTACTGATAATGGGAAAATCGAAAAACCTGAACCTTCCACAACTCAATTAATCAGTTTAGACTTATTTCAGCAAGGTTTGACAGTCGAAGAAATTGCCCAACAACGTAATCTCAAACCTTCTACTATTTTCTCCCATTTAGCAGAATTGTGCGAAATGGGAGAAACTGTAGATATAGATAAATTAGTTTCTCCTGAACGGCAAACAACTATTTGGCAAGCAATGGAAGAAATTGGTGCTGTAGAAATGTTAAAGCCAATTTACGAACATCTCGAAGAAGAATACAGCTATGGAGAAATTCGCATTGTTCGCGCTTTATGGAGAAAACAACAACAAAATAAATAAGTAGGTGCAATTATAGATAAGTGAAGATATTGATCTATGATATTGGGCAGGCAGGATGCCTACCCTACAAAAAGCTATCTGTAGAAACAAACTGTAGAGACGTTGTATACAACGTCTCTACAGTTTGTTGTGATAATTATTGCTGTGGCAATGTTAGTTTAGATTTACTGAGCCTTTAGCTTGATTTGATTTGATTAGTGACAATACTTTGGGCAAAGTAATGCAAATGACGGTATTCACTAATGTCAGTAATAGACAATCTGTTAATGTCATATTGATTACTCCCTTGCTCAAACTGATTACAGTATTATTTTAAACTTAAAACCCAGAGCGCAGAGCAAAAATGGATTTTGAATAACTTGTGGATGGTATAAGGTAAGCTAAACAATAAAGTTTCTGTGCAGGAACGATCGGGAATTGAGACAGACAAAAGTGATTCTGTCTACAGATTATCGCTAAAATAGCCTAGCTAAGAGTTATGGTGAAAGCGTAAGTGGTTAGAGATATGAGTATGAAAAACCCTGCTAGTTCTGCCAGTTCTTACAAAATGTCCGATTTGGAACGGGAAAAGCTGAAACTCGTTGTAGATTACTCTTTTGCCCAATCTTTGCCGGAAATTTGGCCGATCGCCGCCCAAAAATTCGCCAATGCGATCGCACTCCACGATCCACACAGTAAACCAGAGATCGTACTTACCTACGCTCAACTTTACCAACAAATCCAGCAATTCGCCACTGGATTGCAAGCAAATGGTTTACTATCTTTAACACAAAGCGATGATTCTTCCGATCCGCCCCGTGTCGCCCTGATTTCTGACAATAGTTATCGGTGGATGATTGCTGACCAAGGTATTATGATGGCTGGGGCAGCGGATGTAGTTCGCTCCTCGGCTGCGGAAACCGAAGAATTATTGTATATTATCGAGCATAGCGGTAGTACAGTTTTAGTAGTAGAAGATGTCAAGACGCTGAAAAAATTAGGCGATCGTCTTTTAAAATTACCCATCCAACTGATAGTCCTACTCACAGACGAACAACTCGAAACTTTTGGAGAAATCAAAGTTCTCAACTTTTCTCAAGTAATGGCAGCTGGTACATCGCAAGAGTTAAAATCAGCTAATCAAAATCACAACACCCTCGCCACTTTACTTTACACCTCTGGAACTACCGGAAAACCCAAAGGCGTAAGACTAACTCACGGAAATTTACTGCATCAACTTACCACCTTGGGCGCAGTTATCCAACCTCATGTGGGAGATATTGCCCTTTCCATTCTTCCGACTTGGCATACTTTTGGACGAACTGCTGAATATTATGTCCTGTCTCAAGGATGTCACCAAATTTATACCACCATTCGCTATATTAAACAAGACTTCAAAGACTTTAAACCGCAATATATGATCGGTGTTCCCCGACTTTTAGAATCAGTTTATGAAGGAGTGCAAAAGAAATTCCGGGAACAACCAGCGAATAAGCAAAAATTAGTTAATAACTTGTTGGAATTTAGTCAACGTCACATTCAAGGAAAGGGAATTTGGCAAGGTTTAGTATTAAAACCTCACCCGCCTGCATTGGGTGAAAAATTATTAGGAGGACTGCAAGCAATTATTTATTGGCCTTTGCACTTTTTAGGGGAAAAGCTAGTATATAAAACAGTCAGAGAAGCTACTGGTGGAAGGATGAAATATTTTATCAGTGGTGGTGGTTCTCTGGCGATGCACTTAGAGAACTTTTATCAAATTGTTGGGTTGGAAATTTTGGTGGGATATGGTTTAACCGAAACTTCCCCCGTTACCCACGCCCGTCGTTATTGGCATAATATCAGAGGTTCCGCCGGACAACCCATTCCCGGTACGGAGGCGAAAATTGTCGATCCAGAAACTCGCCAACCTTTACCTGTGGGGAAAACTGGGATTGTGTTGCTGCGGGGGCCGCAGGTGATGCAAGGATATTATAAGAACCCGGAAGCTACGAAAAAAGCGATCGATCCAGAAGGTTGGTTCGATAGCGGTGACTTGGGATGGTTAACAGAAAATAACGATTTGGTACTCACTGGCAGACAGAAAGATACAATCGTTCTGACCAATGGGGAAAACATTGAACCCCAACCAATTGAAGATGCTTGTTTGCGTAGTGTTTATATCGATCAGATTATGCTAGTGGGACAGGATCAACGATCGCTCGGTGCTCTAATTGTGCCAAACATGGAAGCCCTCAAACAATGGGCACTATCGCAAAACTTACAATTAGTGCTACCTAACGAAACCTTCTCAGCTGACCACGAACAAATCAAACTTGATAGTAAGATTGTTCAGGAATTATTCCGCAAAGAACTGACTCGCGAAGTGCAGAACCGTCCAGGGTTCCGTCCTGACGATCGCATTGGCCCTTTGAGATTGCTTGAGGAACCGTTTTCGATCGAAAATGGAATGTTAACTCAAACATTGAAAGTCCGCCGACCTGTCGTTATGGAACGCTATCGCGATATGATCGACGGGATGTTCTAAAAATATCAGTGAGAAGTTACCCTGCAATTGTAGAGCAAATCCCGACATCAGGCAAAATAAAGGGTGAAGTAGAAAACAGCCTATTTCACTCTTTCACCTTGAGGAATTATAATTGCATATTGCAGGAAAAAATGCAAATTAAAACTTTAAATATATTTGCATTTTTTCGGCAAGTTCTACTGATGAAACATCGCTCCTTAACCAGAATAAAAGATAAACCTAGTCATGGATACTCCGAAAAATCAACTTCTACTAAAGCGCCCAGTTAACATTAAGGCCATTGTGACCCCTCGTTGGAAGGAAGAAGCACAACAACAACTCCAAGGACAACTCAATCAAATCGATCAGCAATTGCAACAGTTAGAAGTTCAAGGACAAAGAGCAATTACTGAACTGCAAAAACAAAGCGTTCAGCCTCCTGGCCCTCAAGTAATGCAACAAATAGACAACATTCAAAGCCAGGTCAATCAAAGAAAAAGCGAGTTGCTAGAACAGAAAAATCAATCTCTGCAACAACTCCAACAAGTGCAATTATTGGAACTCAACCAAGAAGTGAGTCAAGGCACAATTGAAAGCATTTTTACTGTGGAATTGGGAGACAATTTGCTGGATAAATGGCAAGTTGAAATTCTGCTACGAGACGGAGTAGTAGAAGAAATTCGCGGTGATATTTAGGATTAAAAGTCTTATGTCTTATGTCATGGGTCATTGGTTAAAAACCATTACAAATGACGAATGACAAAGGACAAATGACCAGAGTCAATTAGTAATTAGCAAGTAAGAATTAGCAATGATTCACGAAGTTTTCATGCCCGCCCTCAGTTCCACCATGACCGAAGGCAAAATTGTTTCCTGGGTAAAATCTGCTGGGGACAAGATTGAGAAAGGCGAAACAGTGGTGGTGGTGGAGTCAGATAAGGCAGATATGGATGTAGAGTCCTTCTATGGAGGATATTTAGCCACCATTATTGTAGAAGCGGGTGGAGTTGCGCCTGTGGGTGCGGCGATCGCCTTAGTCGCAGAAACAGAAGCCGAAATAGAAACAGCCAAGCAACAAGCAGCAGGCAAAACCACTCAATCAGCTGCGCCAACTCCCGCACCCGCAAAGACAGAAGAACCTGTTGCCGTAGCAGCGGCTACTTCCAACGGTGCAGGACGTGGTAGCGATAGAATCGCAGTTTCTCCTCGCGCCCGGAAACTAGCCAAAGAACTGAAAGTAGACTTAAATAGTCTCAAAGGTAGCGGCCCTCACGGTCGGATTGTAGCAGAAGACGTAGAAGCAGCCGCCGGAAAAGCACCCGCACCCGCACCTGTAGCCGTTGCACCCACAGTTCCCACCTTTGTACCCGCAACAGTTCCACCCGCAGCTAAAGCTGCACCTGCACCCGCACCCATTCCCGCAGTTCCCGGTCAAGTTGTCGGCTTTAGTACGCTGCAAAATGCCGTAGTGCGGAACATGGTAGCCAGTTTATCAGTGCCGATTTTCCACGTTGGTTACACCATTACTACTGATAACTTGGACAAACTCTACAAACAGATTAAGTCCAAAGGTGTAACAATGACGGCATTGTTAGCGAAAGCGGTGGCAGTAACCTTGCAAAAACACCCATTGCTTTATGCGAGTTATACCGAACAAGGAATTCAGTATAATTCAGCAATTAATGTTGCCGTTGCAGTGGCAATGGATGATGGTGGTTTGATTACGCCAGTGTTGCAAAATGCTGACAAATTAGATATTTATTCCTTGTCGCGTAGTTGGAAAGATTTAGTCGATCGCTCTCGCACCAAACAATTACAACCCCAAGAATATAACTCTGGAACTTTCACCCTTTCCAACTTGGGAATGTTTGGTGTAGACCGCTTTGATGCGATTTTACCACCTGGACAAGGGGCAATTTTAGCGATCGGTGCCGCCCGTCCCCAAGTAGTAGCAACTGCTGATGGAATGATGGGAGTCAAACAGCAAATGCAGGTAAATATTACCGCCGATCACCGGATTATTTACGGTGCTCATGCGGCAGCATTTTTACAAGATTTGGCAAAATTAATCGAAAATGATGCCCAATCTTTAACGCTGTAAAAAATTAGTAATTCCCCCGGTTTTTGGGGGAATTACATTTTAGATTTTAGCGTTTTAGAAGGGATAGCTACATTTCTTCTAACTGTTTGCCTTTGGTTTCTCTGACTAACATGAAAACAAAGAAGAAAGAAATGGCTGCGGCGATCGTATAAAGTCCATAAGCAGAACCTAAACCGAAATTTTTCAAAATCACAGGGAATGTTGTGGAGACCATGAAATTAGCAATCCATTGCATCGCTGCTGCGACAGAAAGTGCTGCACCGCGAATTTTATTATTAAACATTTCTCCCAACAACACCCAAACAATCGGACCCCAAGAAAAACCGAAACAAAATACATAAAGATTAGCTGCTAGTAAAGCAACTAACCCAGAAGTTCCGACTAAATTGGGATTACCAGCTGCATCTAAGGGTGCGTTAGCAAAAACTGTTGCCATTGTTCCTAAAGTGAGAAACATTCCCACTGAACCTAACAAAAGTAGGGGTTTGCGTCCGAATTTATCAACAAATGCGATCGCAATTAAAGTAGTCACAATGTTAGTCACGCTGGTAATTACTGTAATCCAAAGAGAATCTGCTTCCGAAAATCCCACAGAACGCCACAATACACTACTGTAGTAAAAGATCACATTAATTCCCACAAATTGTTGGAAGATAGAAAGTCCAATTCCAATCCAAACGATCGCTAACAAACCACCACTTCTACTCAAAAGATCGGATAATCTAGGTTTACGTTCCCTAATTACTGTTAGGCGAATATCTGCAACTTTTCTCTCTACATCGCCACCTTCAACTTTTGCTAATACCCTCGCCGCTTGGGTTTCGTTTCCCTGCGCTACTAAATAACGAGGTGATTCAGGAATTAAGAATGCGCCAATACCATAAAGTAAAGCAGGAGGAACTTCTGTCCAAAACATCCACCGCCAAGCTGTTACCCCAAACCAAAAAGGTGATGCTGCTGAACCTGCGGCAACTGCAATAAAATAATCGCACACTAGGGCGACAAAAATTCCCACTACAATTGCTAATTGTTGCAGAGAACCCAATCTTCCCCGCAAATGGGCGGGTGCAACTTCCGCGATGTAAGCTGGTGCAATCACACTCGCTGCGCCAACTGCTACACCACCCAACAAACGCCAAACACTAAAATCAATGATGCCAGAAGCTAACCCGGAACCGATCGCACTAATCAAAAACAACCCCGAAGCTACCATCATTGACTTGACTCTACCGTAGCGATCGGCAAATTGTCCGGCAAAAAAAGCACCCACCGCTGAACCTAACAACGCCGAAGAAACCGCAAAACCAATTTGGGTACTAGTAGCACCAAAACCACCTTGTATCGCTGCAACTGCACCGTTAATAACTGCTGTGTCAAATCCAAAAAGGAAACCCCCGATCGCAGCCACAACAGAAATTAGAATAACGTAGGAAAGACTCGGTTTAGCAACTCTGTTTTCAACAACCATATTTTTTCTCTGATTGGATGAGTCTGTTAAATCTGTGATTCAAAGAGAAAAGTTTTTCTGCAAATATCCGAGTCAGGATTTAAAGAAGTTGTTCACTTCTCTCTCCTGACTCTGCATTCTTTGCCCTATTACTAAATTTAATCTCTTAATAAAACAGGTTAACTAAATTATTTTTATAACCATACACTTTTAAACAAAAATTAAAATAAACAGCAATATTGTTAGGTAAATAACTTAAATTATTTCTATCTTTTGGCGGATTTTAATATCTTTATTTTGTGGTATTTAAGCTGATTTGAAACAGGAAGCTTCAATATAATTTACATTATAATGCAGGTAAACTGGCTAGACTGCATTCTTGATTTAAATCTTGCACAATAACTCTCCTGCGTTGATCCCAGATTTTTTCTATAAATCGCAATACCACATCGTCGTATTGTTTCTTATGCTTTTTCCAATCTCTACGAATTGCATTTGCCAACTGCTGCAATTCCTCCAAACTCACACATTTTTGAATCTGACAAGCAACAGCATTGCGCCACCTTTCTACCTTGCGATAGCTGATAAATTGTCCGCCTTTATCTAAGCGATGAACGAAAATCACGTAAAGCCAGTTTTTCACTTCTTTAATCAGCGACTCAGCAATCCCCAAAAACTTAGCAATTTCTCTTTTACTAATACGGAATCTTTCGGCGGGTTTGATGCGCTTAAATAAAGCTGTCATATCTCTGAAAAGTGCTGCTAAAATTTTATATAAATACACTATCCTCTATTGTGGATTTTGTCAATATCCACAATGTCGAACAAATCATAAAATAGACTAGCTACTGCGTTAGAATGCTGATAATGTCAAAGGATTGAAGAATTACGAGGCTTGTATCTGGTGGTTATGCCCCGTCAAAGCAAAAGAAGCCAACCGATAGCTAGATTTGACAAAGTAGGAATGGTCAAAGTTGGGCTAATTTTAAAGAATGCGCGTGAACAGAAAGGCTTGACGTTGGATGAACTCGCGGATCTCACAGGCGTTGGCAAAACCAGACTCAACGATGTGGAATTAGGAAATGGCAATAAACTGATGGTCGATACCTTAGAAGCATATCGCCGGGTAATTCGTCCTGTGAATCCTGAGACTGGCGAAGTTTACAAGTGTTGGGAATTATTAGAAATCGCCATGATTTTAGAAGATCCACCAGAATTGGAAGTCCAGAAGTAGGTAAAGATGGGAATTAGATATGGCGATCGCGCTGACTTGTAGAGGTGCGATCGCTTTTGTTATTGAGTATACAGTGAAAAATACTGTCGCTGCGGGTACTCTGAGTAAAAGAGCCATTTTTCATTCTTTGTCAAGGTAGGGCGATCGCTTAGGTGATTAACAACTCTCTGCAACACTAAGACATGACAACCGTATCCGTAAAAGGACAATTATCAATGCAAATTAACGATCTAGTCAACAAATGGTCAAACTTGCAACCCAAAGCGCTTGAAGCACAGTTAAATGCTCAATTCACCAATTTTATCTGGGAATATCTGGGATTTGAATATGCCGTAGGAACCAATATTGGTCAAGGGTTAATTCCAGACTATATATTATATGACGACTCCTCTAAACCTTTATTAGTCGTTGAAACTAAGAAAAGAACACCTGTTTTGGCAAACAGTTCCGATACAGAATTTATTGAAAAGTGCAAAACAAATGCCTTGTACAAGGCAGCTGTTGGTTATGAAGAAACAGGTGAGAATGGTATAAAGCAATATTTGAGTGCCACACCTGCCAAATACGGTTTAGTGTTTAATGGAGATTTTTTCCAACTTTTCCGCCGAGTTGATGGCTTGATTCTGCCATTAACAGACATTCAAAAAGTAACAGCAGAATCTTTACCTAGATTGATTAATCAGTTGCAATACTATTTGAAAAGTCCTCAGCGAGCCTTTGTAGTTAGTATATGGAATCGTAAGGGTGGAGTAGCTAAAACAACCAACACTATTAATATTGCTGCTGTTCTTTCCGCAAAGGGGAAGCGTGTTTTAGTTGTTGATTTCGATCCTCAAGTAGATTTAACTAGAAGTTTAGGTTTTGAACCAGAACAATTTAAAAATAAAATATTCGGCTGCTTTGACAAAATACAACAGAAAGAGGAGGAAGAGGCATTAAAACTTTTGAGCGAACTAATACAAGTTCAAAAATTTTCAATTTCTAATGATAAAGATTATTCTATTTCTCTATTACCTGGTGAAAAAAATACACTTGAGTACTTTGGTGAAGTACAGAGCGATAAAGGCTACCAAATGGTTAAAAAGCAAACAGCACTAAAAAGCCTTTTATCTCTTGTTTCTCGGCAATATGATTATATATTTATCGATACTTCTCCTAAAACGGATATGCTTACAGCTTGCTCACTTTTCGCAGCTGATGGAGTCATAATACCAGCAGACTACGATCCAGAAACGCTACGTCATGTCTCAGAGATTAGTCAAAAAGTAATTCCAGATAAAATTCGTACTGCACGTAAAGCATCTGTAAGCAAAAAATCCTTTATGGAGGATATAGGGCCAAGAATACTAGGCTTAGTTTTTAGTAATTGTTCAGATGTAGGTACTGTTCTAGAGAAACAAATTGACCAAAATTTGATGGAACAAGTACACATCAAAGTTTACCAAACGAAATTAAGGCGGTATGATATGGTTCCCATATCAAAGTTTGCTCGGAAGCCTGTAGTATTTTACAGACCCAAATCTCCGATTACTAAACTTTACATAGACCTTACCAAAGAGATATTTTTCAGTAATAACTTGGTAGATAGTTAACCCAGGAGTCTTATAAATGGAAGAATTTAGCGATATTGGCTCGTATATTCGTATTCCTTGCCAACAAATAAAGCTAAGAGAAAATGAGCAGAAGTCTCATCCCGCATTGGTAGAAGCAATTGCAGAAAAACTAAAAGCAAATGGACGAAACTACTTGCCGCTAATTGTTGAAGAGGTAGATGAAGATGAGTATGAAGTACTCCTAAATGCTGATGTTTTAGAAGCTGCTCAAAAAGCAAAGCTTGATTTTGTTTGGTGCATTTTAGCAGACGAACAGCGACGCAAGCAAATAGAAGTTGAAGCAAAGCAACGATTTGAAGTTAATATTTTAACTGCTTCCGAAAAAACTATAGCTGAAATGCTCGACTATATCAAAAGCGTTAATCCTAGTTTCCGACAAATAGATCCCGAACAAGCCGCCAAAGCGATAGTTGAGAATCGCAGCGAAACATGGAAAAGCTTTAGACCCTTAACAAAATTACGTTGCCAAATAGGAGAGAAAAAACTAAAAACATTGGAAACATATTTCTGCCTTTAAAGTGAAATAAAGTTTACTCCAACTCATTATTCTCTCTCCTCTCTCTTCCTTCGCGCCCTTTGCGTTCTTTGCGGTTTAATTAGTAAAATCTAATTCTGGTTGAATAAACTCTTGCAAAAAAAGCCGTGAAAGCAGTACTAATGACAGCAGCAGGAGATCCAGAAGTCCTGCAACTTCAGGAACTCCCAGACCCTAAAATTGAAAAAGAAACAGAAATCCTCGTCCGACTCCACGCCGCCGGAGTCAACCCCATTGACACCAAACTGCGGAAACGAGGAACCTTTTACCCAGACCAAATGCCTGCTATTTTAGGATGTGACGGTGCAGGAGTAGTTGAAGCAGTCGGTAGTGGCGTGCATAAATTCCGAGTTGGGGATGAGGTATACTTTTGTTGTGGCGGATTAGGAACAAAACAAGGGAACTACGCCGAAAAAATAGTTGTCGATGAGAAATTCGTTGCTTATAAACCGAAAAACCTGAGTTTTGCCGAAGCAGCCGCCGCACCTTTAGTGATTATTACAGCTTGGGAATCATTGTACGATCGCGCCCGCTTAGAAGCCGGAAGAAAAGTTTTAATTCATGCAGGTGCAGGTGGAGTTGGGCACGTAGCAATACAACTAGCAAAATTACAAGGTGCAGAAGTTTGCACCACCGTTAGCAACCAAGAAAAAGCCGATTTTGTTCGACAACTAGGCGCAGATCAAGTAATCTTTTACAAACAAACCGATTTTGTCCAAGCAGTATTAGATTGGACAGAAGGAGAAGGAGTAGATCTCGCCTTTGACACAGTTGGCGGCGAAACCTTCTTTAAAACCGTTCCAGCAGTCAAAGTTTACGGAGATCTCGTCACCATTTTAGAACCCGATGCCACATTGGGAAACTTAAAAACTGCCAGATTACGCAATCTGCGAATCAGCTTAGAATTAATGCTGACACCAATGCTGCAAGGCTTAGTTGAAGATCAGCGACATCAAGCCAAAATTTTAACCCAATCAGCCCGGTTAATAGAGCAAGGTCAGCTAAAAATTCATGTTAGTCAAACCTTTCCCTTAGCCGAAGCTGCTGCTGCTCATCGGTTGTTAGAATCCGGCTCAGTTACAAGTAAATTAGTCCTACTGATGGATTAGGTACGTTGTTGCGCTGTCTTCGCTGTTACCGAGAGTGGTAATCAGAGCGCTAAAGCGCAACAACGTACATAATTAAGAGCGCTAAAGCGCAACAACGTACATAATTAAGAGCGCTAAAGCGCAACAACGTACATAATTAAGAGCGCTAAAGCGCAACAACGTACATAAATTATTAGGCTAGTTTTGCTTCCAAAGACTTGAGGAATTCGGTATTAACGCCAGATTCACGAGTCAGAGAAATCTTACCAGTACGGGCAATTTCCCTAATTCCGAATTTTTGTAGCACTTGGACGATCGCCACCATTTTACCAGGATCGCCCACCACTTCAATAGTTAACGAATCTTCTGACACATCCACAACACGCGCCCGGAAAATTTGCGCCAACTCAATCACTTCCGAACGAGTGCTAGCAGTAGCATTAACCTTCATTAGCATCAATTCGCGCTCTACACAAGGAATCTCAGTCACATTCTGAACTTTCAGGACATTGATTAACTTGTAGAGTTGCTTAGTTAGCTGTTCAATTATTCGATCGTCCCCTGGCACTACCATCGTAATCCGGGAAATGCCCATTTGTTCGGCAGGACCCACAGCCAGACTTTCAATATTAAAACCCCGGCGGGCGAATAAACCTGCAATCCGAGATAATACCCCGGCTTCATCTTCGACTAAAACAGAAAGTGTGTGTTTCATTGTCCGTAACAAATCCTTCAGTGCAAACAGCTTTTGCTGCGGACAGCACGATGCACTTCTAGTAACACCGACCTTTCTGCTGACCCAAACATTGCAAAAGCATCTTTAGTAATAATTACTATATTACTGGCATTGTTGGGCTAAAAAAATTACTTAAGCTTCTTTTATTGATTCTGCCAGCTACCAACCCAAGGGAGTAGATTATGCCTCTTCCGAACAAGGCTTTCGTTGTTTCTGTCTGGTTTGTGCTTCGCTGCTATTCTACCGACATCGAGAATCGAAATCGGAATATCTTGAAATTACGATCGCAACCCTAGACAATCCAGAACTAGTCGAACCCAGTTACACCTGTTCGCAGACGACCGACTCAAATGGCTCAAGCTTCAGGATTTGCTTCCTCGCTATCCTAACAATGTGATGTTTTATAATACCACATCCGAGTAAACGGAATCCAGTGTGAGAGTGGAAGCAGAAAAAGTGAAATATATAAATCCTTCTGGCGAATCATGCCGCAAAAAGCCAAAAATTGTTTAATTTAGTATTGTTGATGTTAAATGCTATTGGAGGAAAATCCCAATGGGTTGGTTACAGCGACTATTTGGATTCGGGAAACCTGCCGATGCTCAGACAAACCCAGCACCGACTGAGGATGGTATTGCCCCAGAACGGGTAGGATTGAATGGGGAGTACGACCAAAGCGGTTTAGCCAAAAGAGTTGCCCTAGCTTTCGATGAAGATCCTAGCCTAGATGATATCAATAATCTTTGGGTAGCTCAGACTGGTGGAACTGTAGTTTTGAAAGGATCGGTTCCCAGTCAAGATGTTCTAGACAAAATGGTATCAATTGCTGGTGGTATTAGTGGTGCTACCTCTGTAAACACCGACGAAGTTAAAGTTGGTTAAGCATTTTTCGGTTCTTTCCGATCAAAGATGAGGAATGCCTAAGCGGGTTTAACTACTAATTGCTGAGGTGTCACAGGGAATTGATTTGTGGCTGTCTGCCATGAATCAATCCAGTCTAGGATAATTTGGTTAACCTGCTCTGGGCTTTCATCATGGGGGCAATGTCCAGCATTTTCGATTTCAATTACCTGTAAATTGGGATTGAATTGAGTGAACTGCTGTGCTAATTTTTTGGGAACCATCTTGTCTTGTGCGCCCCACAATAGCAACAGGGGAATGTTTAAACCGGGAAGCAAAGATTTGACACTGGGGTTAAATCCCGAAGTGGTCATAGCTTTGAGGATAGCGCAAAAAGCTTGTACTGAACCTTGGTCTTGGGCAGGTCCGGTGAGAATGTCTACTAGTTCATCGGTGACGGCTTCTGGGTTAGAATATGCTAGTCCCGCCCAACTTTTAACTCGTTGGGGATGTCTGACCCAATAGAAGAGGGTTTTCAGGAGTAGTGGGGATAGTACTAAGTTTTTGATGGTGGCTACTAGCGATCGCAATTGCTGCGGAATCATCTCCTCTTCCAAAGAAGGATCTGGTAAACTCATCATTACCACCCCAGCCACCATCTCTGGATAGGTAGCAGCTGCGGTTAAAGCTACCAAAGAACCGATCGAATTACCCACTAAAACCACAGGCTGGCGGATAAAAGTTTGCCAAAAATCATAAACTTGCTCCACCCAAAGCCTCACATTGTAGCGTGCAGCCGCTTTTTCCGAAGCCCCAAAACCCAACATATCCAGAGCATAAACTGGATGTACCTGACTAAATACATTTAAATTTTGCCGCCAATGTCCGATCGAAGTCCCAAAACCGTGCAACAAAATTAATGGCGTAGCATTAGCATTAGCCGCCGACTGAGGAGTACGAATATAAGTGTAGCGAGTTTGCCAACCCCGCCAAACCCAGTCCCTCTGACTTCCAATTCGTTGCTGCCAATGCAGGGAAATTGTCACACTAACCTCTGCTTTAAAAATATTTACAAAACTAACCTTCGACTCTCATTGTAGTCTTTGTTTCGTGTATTAGCTGAGGGCTGGGGATTGGGTACTGGGGGTTGGCAGCAGACAAAACTGGCAAATGGAAAATAAAATTAAGAATGAGCCGAAAAAAACTCAGCCCAGTAGAATCGAAAGACAAGCTGGTAGACAATTGTGGTGGTTTCGTGCTTTGACCTTAAAGTTCAGCCGTTGATGTTGTCTGTAATCCCAATAACTGCGGCTTGTAGGCTCAATTGAGTTGTTAATTAACTTTATACCCAACTAAATGACAGTAATCGAAACAAAACGCACAAATAATCAACCTCAAATCAACGAACGGATTAGATTTCCCAAAATTCGAGTAATCGACACCGATGGCGCTCAACTAGGGATCATAACTCCTAGAGAAGCTATGGCGATCGCAAATGAAAAAGAACTAGACCTAGTTTTAGTTAGTGATAAAGCTGACCCCCCGGTTTGCCGCATCATGGACTATGGCAAATTCAAGTTCGAGCAAGAGAAAAAAGCGCGAGAAGCCCGGAAAAAGCAGCACACTGCGGAAGTCAAAGAAGTGAAAATGCACTACAACATTGACGACCACGACTATAACGTGAGAATAGCTCACGCCAAGCGCTTTTTAAATGAGGGAAACAAAGTCAAAGCCACCGTAATGTTTCGTGGTCGAGAAATTCAACACAGCAACTTGGCAGAAAACTTACTCAACCGCATGGCTTCAGATTTGCAGGAATTAGGAGAAGTGCAGCAAGCGCCCAAGAAAGAAGGACGCAACATGATGTTACTGTTAGCCCCTAAGAAGTAGGGACAAGGGGACAAGGGGACAAGGGGACAAGGGGACAAGGGGACAAGGAGAATTTTTACCCTTACTGCTCCAGGAGATCCAGGATCTCCTGGATCTCCCCCCTTTGAACGAATCGCTATCCTTCCCCACCTTCTTATAAGGTGGGGAAGGATAGCGGTTGGACGGAGGTACGGAGTCCAACAATTATTTTGTGGGTAGTCCAAAATATTCATGCACTCTTTAATTTTTTGACATTGGCTAGTATTCAATATTATAATTTATCTCAAAAAAGGGGTGATTTAATAGTGATTAGAAGAGTGACATTTAGGTTGTATCCGAAACCAGCAGCATTAAAGAATTTACTTTATGCAAGACGCTTGCATAAAGACCTTTATAATGCTGGAATAGCCAACCGAAAAACCCAATATGAGAGGTTTGGTCGCTCAGTTAATTACTTAGAACAACAGAACTCACTCCCGGCTTTTAAACAAGTGTGGCCGGAGTACAAAGAACTTGGTTCGCACACTTTACAAGCCACGTTAAAACGGGTTGATTTAGCTTACCAGTCATTCCTTAAAGGATTGAGAGGCAAGCCAAAGTTTAAGTCAATTAGACACTATTCTGGATGGACTTATCCCGATATAGCTGGCTGGAAAGTTCACAGCACTGGGGATAACGGCTATCTGGAGTTAAGGGACTTAAAAGTGTCAATTCAAATGCGGGGAAAGGCAAGAACCTGGGGAACTCCAACCACTTGCACGATTGTTTACCGTAACGGAAAATGGTACGCATCCATAACAGTAGAATGCACGCCAGTCAGAGAAACTGGTGACGGTGTAATTGGGGTAGATTTCGGGGTATATCATGCCATAGCCATGAGCGATGGAACTATCATTGATAGTCCGAAGTTCTTAGCTAAAACGCAGTCGAAGATCCGCAAAGCATCTAAACAGAAACGTCGCAAAAGAGCGCCTAACTTTAAGAAAAAAGTTAAAGGTTCAAAGCGATGGAAGAAGGCTACAAGAAAAGTAGGCAAACTGCATACAAAGGTAGCCAATCAAAGACAAGATTGGGTTCATAAAGTTGCCTCACAAATTGTCAGCAGTAATAGCATGGTCGCAACGGAAAAACTCAATTTGAAGGGGATGACCCGGAAAGCGAAAAAAGGTAGTAAACGCAAGAGACAAAAGACTGGTCTTAACCGTTCGATGTTGGATGTTGGTATCGGAAAACTTACCGATGCCATCAATTACAAATTGCAGGAAGCGGGAGGCTTTTTAGTCAAAGTTCCTACCTTAACTGTTAAGCCATCGCAAACTTGTCCAAACTGCCATCATCAGAAAAAGAAAGATTTGTCTGAGCGGATTCACAAATGCTCGCAGTGCGGCTATGAGTGCGACCGTGATGTAGCTGCATCACTTGTAATGGTGTCGTATGCGTTGGGAACCAGCGCATTTAATCGTGGATCTGAGATCTCTACTTCTGTTCCACAGGAGACTGGAGGATGGAAGCAAATCTGGGAAAAGAAGCGACAGAAACCCACCGTTCAATGTAATAACGGTGGGTAGTTCATTCATCAGTAAGAAAGTCGTGATACTCTCGTATTATCGTGGTGCGATCGTCGGCAAAACTTGTCACACTAGACATTGCCGGAAAATTTTGCCATGAGGAGCAGCAATTCAGTAATAATGAATTGTTGATGGTTCATTGTTCATTGGTTTGGTAAGAAACGATCGTGAACCATGAATCCTTTATTACTGGGTGGCTAGAATTGGCAGGTGTGCAGTATCGATTTCGGAGATTCAGATGACGCTGAAAAATCCGTTGTTTAATAACCGTGGATGGTGGCGGATATTGCTACAAGGGCTGAATCTTCGTGCTGAAGAAAGCGAACGCACCTTGCTGATGTTTGCTGTTTACACCACGACTTCAGTAGGTCTTTTGTGGTTGGAGGCGACGACGGTAGCTCTGTTCTTAGAACAGTATGGCTCAAATAAGTTGCCTTGGATTTACATGGCTAGTGCCCTGATGGGTTCAGGTTTGGGAATTCTTTCTACCTGGATGCAAAGGATTTTACCATTGCGGCGGTTTGTGGTTTTAATTGGTTTAATTTCAGCTATTCCCTTGTTACTGTTTCGCTTAGGTTTAGAAGTTAATTCTTTAGGATGGCTGACAATATTTTTGTTACCGCTTTGGGTAGATGGGGGTTATTCTCTTAATCATTTAACTACTTCACTAACGGCAAATCAATTATTTAATATTCGAGAAATTAAACGCACTTTTCCTTTAATTAGTAGTGGTGTTTTAGTAGCAGATGTATTGAGTGGTTTTTCTTTACCTCTGTTACTGAAATTAGTAGGTTTAAATAATGTAATTTTGGTATCAGCAGGAATGTTGGTGCTGGGTGCGGGAATATTATTTTATTTGAGCCAACGTTATAAACAGGCTTTTCCTGATGCTCCTTATCGAGATTTGCACGATGAGCAATCAGATTATACTAACCGTCGGTTGAAAGGGCCGTTACAGGAATACGCGATTTATTTATTTGGGTTTTTTATAATTTCCCAAATCCTGTTGTTGTTAATTGATTTTCAGTATTTAACACAGTTGGAATTAAAGTTTGATGTTAAACAAATTGCTAGCTTTTTGGGGTTATTTAGTGGGTTTGTGGGGATTTTTGAACTGATTACTCAATGGTTTATTTCTAGCCGAGTTATTGAACGGATGGGGGTTTTTCTCACGGCGATGTTACCTGGGGCGGTGTTGAGTATGTTGGGTTTATTGCCGTTGACGGGGTTGGTACAATTATTTGTTGGTTTAATTGTTTTAAAGTTCGCTGATGAGTTGTTGCGCTACACTTTTGTTGCTAGTACGGCTTCGGTTTTGTTTCAGCCAATTCCTGATAATTTGCGGGGTAATATAGAGACAAAAGCGCGGGGTATTGCTGAACCTGTGGCAACGGGGTTGACAGGAATTGGGATTTTAGCGGTAATTTGGGTGTTAAATTGGGCGAGTCATAACAGTTCAGAAACCGTTAAAGTAAATCTGGTAAGTTGGTTAATTGTTTTAGGAATAGTGTTGTTTTCTTTTTCGTGGTTGCTGATAGTTTGGCTGTTGCGATCGCGCTACCTAGACCTACTAGTTCTCAGCGCCCAACGAGGACAATTAAGCGGAGTCGGAGAAGTCGATTTACGCATACTTAAACGAGCAGTGGTAGAAGCTTTAGAAGGGACGACATCGGAAGCAGATAAACGTTCCTGTATTGAATTGCTGACTCAAATTGACCCGCAAAATGTGGGGGAAGTTCTAGCACCATTACTAAAAGTTTTACCGCCAGCTTTGCAATACCAAAGTCTGGAAAGTATGCTAATCGCTCCTAATACTAATTATTTACCTCATGTTAAAGCTCTGATTGGTGAAGAAGGAGAAGGTGTTAGGGGTCAGGGTGTAGGGGTTAGGGAAAGAATTGGGGAACTGGGTAGGGTGTTAGGGGATGAAGAAGGGGAACTGGGTAGGGTGTTAGGGGATAGGGGAAAAGACAATTCCCCAACCCCCAACCCCCAACCCCTAACCCCCAATTCTTTCCCCAACCCCCAACCCCCAACCCCCAACCCCCAAAATTCGCCCAACCCCCAACCCCCAACCCCGAAAAATCTTCAGCCGGAAGTGTTGGCGTTGGCGTTGCGCTATATTTGGTTGACTGAACCTAACCCAGATTTACGAGCGCTAAAATCTTATCTCGAGCCAGAAATTGACCCGGTGGTGCGGGGAACAGCTGCGGCTTTGTTGTTGAGGTTGGGAAATGGGGTGCAAAAGGCTGAGGCGACTTCGGCATTGAGACGAATGCTGACTCATCCTGAAGAAGAAGAACGGGTGATGGGGTGTCGGGCACTGGGAGATGCGTTGTATTTACAAGCGCTGCGGGTGAATATTCCGGGTTTGTTACAGGATAAATCTTTGCGGGTAAGGCGGGCTTTGTTGGAAGCGATCGCAGCTACCCATTTAGAAGAATATTATCCTGCCCTACTGCGCGGTTTGGAATATAAATCAACTAGAGAAGCAGCAATTCGGGCTTTGGAAAGGTTGGATTCGGAAGCGATTCCAATGGTGCTGAGTTTAGCCACCAATATCCAAAAACCAGATTTAATCAGAAGATATGCCTGGGATGTGTTGGGGAGGATTGGCACGCTTGAAGCGCGAAATGTCTTGGTAGCTAACTTGATGACTGCTTGGGGAAATACCCGCCGACATATTCTGCAAATTCTGCTGAAATTACCCCAAGAAACCGGAATTGATGCTGTTCTCGATCGCTTAGGTCGGAGTGGTGTAGAAACATTAATTGGTCAAGAATTAATGTTCGTCGGTCAAATTTATGCTGCTATGGTAGACCTGAAGGCAGCAAAGTTAGAAGTTCAAGAAATAGATTTAATTCTTAAAGCTTTTGAAGGGGATTTGGCAGATGCGGCCCAACGGTGTTTTCTGTTAATGAAGTTTCTTTATTCTCCAGATACTATTCAAGCAGCAGCATTTAATTTACGATCGGGTTCCCCATCAGATATGGCAAGGGGGTTAGAAATATTAGACCAAACTGTTGATATCTTCAATAAACGAGAGCTATTAACTTTTTTGGAAAGACATTCCGATGAAGAAAAATTGCGGAATCTGGCAGGTATAATAGCTTATCAACCTTTGGAGGCACGCGATCGGATTAGGCGATTGCTATCTTTAAGGCGCTTTTTATCAGATTGGTCTTTAGCTTGTTGTTTCCATTTAGCTTCTAGGGAGCGCTGGAATCTCACGGCTGAACCAACTTTAGCTTGTCTGCGTCATCCCACTGGTTTTGTGCGAGAAGCGACAATTGCTTACCTGAAAGTAGCTTCCCCGCGTTCTTTGTCTGAACTGCTTCCGAAGCTGCAACAAGATCCCGATCGCTTGGTAGCTGCTCAAGTGCAACAATTAATGACAGAGTTAGGTAATAGTTAATAGGTATCTACCTACTACCCACTATCCACTACCCACTACCCACTACCTATTCCAGCAATAAATAATTAGTAATAATTAGCAGTCAATGTTAACCAGTGTTGAAAGACTATTATTTGTAAGAAACGTACCGATCTTTCAAGAATTACGGGATGATTTTCTTGTGAGATTAGCTTCGGTAATGGATGAGTTATCTTTTCCAGCTAAACATACAATTTTTACTCAAGGTCAAGAAGGGCGATCGCTCTATATCGTAGTACTTGGTCAAGTAAAAGTTCACATCGGCAACCAAGAATTAGCTAAACTAGGGCCTGGTGCTTGCTTCGGTGAAATGTCTTTATTTGATGCTGAACCTCGTTCGGCTTCGGTTTCCACTTTAGCAAACTGTGAATGTTTAATGTTAACCCAACAACAACTCTACGATGCTATTGAAGAAACACCAGGAATTGCTATTAATATTATTCGGTTACTTTCCCGCCGCATTCGAGAACTGAATGAAAAAATTAATGCTCAAACTAAGGCAAGGGGAGTAGAAGATTCAACTAGTGGCAAAAAATTAGTTGGTTAATTTTTACTACTCTTTGCCGGAATTTCTAATATTTTCGTCACCAGGCAATTTCTCCCTTGAGCTTTGGCTGCATAAAGCGCTTCATCAGTAACATCAATTAGTTGATTGGGGGCTAAATTTACTTGCGGAATTACGCAAGAAACTCCCATACTCAAAGTGACATATTCAGAAACCGAAGATTTGCCGTGAACAATTTTTAATTGTTTGATGTTTTGCTGCACTAATTCAGCCAGATAAACTGCGCCTTCGATAGTTGTATTGGGTAAAATAATCGCAAATTCTTCTCCCCCATAACGCGCTACTAAATCAGCAGGACGCTTTAAGGTATCGCTGATTGTTTGTGCTATTTGTTTTAAACAAAAATCTCCTGCTAAATGTCCGTAGGTATCATTAAAGAGTTTAAAATAATCAACATCACAAAGAATTAGAGATAAGGGTGCTTTTTCTCTTTGCAGTCTTCGCCATTCCAGGTTAAAGTTTTCATCAAAAAAACGCCTATTACCTACTTGAGTTAAACCGTCTAAAGTAGCGAGGCGATGCAGTTCTCTGTTGACTTTTTGCAGTTCGTCTTCTGCACGTTGGCGCTCTTTAATTTCTTGAGACAAGAGATCATTTTGTTGTTGCAATGTTTTTTGTAATTGGCGAATAGTTAGTTGATTTTTGACTCTGGCTAATACTTCTTGAATTTCAAAAGGTTTGGTGATGTAATCTGCTCCCCCATGAGAAAAAGCTTCTACTTTATCTACTACACCATCAAGCGCACTAATAAAAATTACTGGAATATCTTGAGTTTCTGCCCTAGATTTCAATTCTTGGCATACCATGTAACCATTCATGTTGGGCATATTGATATCTAGTAAAATCAAATCTGGTGGCATGATTTGGCAAGCTTTGAGTGCTAATTCACCGCTAATGACTTTTCTTACTTTATATCCCTGTTCTGAGAGCATGGTAGATAGCAACCGCAAGTTATCTGGTTTATCATCGACAACTAAAATATCGGCTTTATATGGTGTTGGTTGGTTGGTATTCATTTGGCAGATTTTTCAGTGATATTTATTTTTGATCTAAGCAGAAAACGAATAGGAAATTAGACATTTTGTTCTCCCTAAAAGGGGTAAAGTTTGCCTCGTTCAGTTATCCAATCTTGCTTTAGCTCAATTCACTGGATTAACCCGTTTAGTCCTGTTTAAAATTGAGCGACAGAAGCTCAAGCTGGCACGCACCTGTAGGTGTCATGAACTGGATAACGGCTACCTGTTTTTCAGGTGAACTGGTCACATCTTGGACTCTTGATGAGCCCCCGTCACAGCGTAGCTTGACGGTGGGTTTGTGACATATATAGCTGACTCGGAAATATTTGGCTATTTTTTCAAATAATACATTTTCTCAGCATGGTTGGCGGATAAAATTATCACAGCCTGCCCTTGGGTTGAGCGATCGATCTTCCTAAAAAGCACTGGCAGTAATGGCAATAAGTATACGACTTTTTCTTTGAGCGTAGCTTTGTTTCATCACCTGATAGCCATCAATCACTGGCATTGGCATATCCGTTAAAACAACTAAAATATTTAATCTGCAAGCATATACCTTGATTGCTTTGATCTACAATTGTCATTGCTAATTCCATCGGCTAAATCTAGAATAAGTAATTCAACAAATCATTACTTAAATTAAAATAGATTACAAAGTATTAAAAATCCTCTGGTTCGACATAAAACTTTTAACTTTTTAACCAAAATATGCAAAGATTTCGGATGTAAAAAAGCCGATCTCATGGTTATATAGCAGTCGCCAAAATTGTGAGGACATTTCTCTATTTTCCTGTTCAGGAGTTCAGGAGTTCCCTTTAAATCAAAATATCATGTCCTAACCGATATGTTCGTTGCTATAAGTAATTAACCAAAGGCATAGGAAAATTGAAGTAAGATAATAGATGATCGGGGGTTAAAGTTAATAAGCAATAGGAAGTCGGCAGCCTGCTTCTCAGTTTTGTTGCTAATAGCTTAAATTTATGCTTCAATGCAACAAAATATGAATTTAGCGGGGAACTCTCAATGTATAACTAGACAAGGCTATTCAAAATCTAGATATACTCGTAAAGCATCTGTGTAAATAACTTTACTTAGCGCGGTAAATTCATAGTGGCTTACCATACCTATGAAAGTCACGTTATTTCATTTGTACATAACATTTCCTTTTTATTTCTACACCAAATGAATACTTCCATTTTGATAGTTGGAAGTGTTGAATTTTACGGCACACTTCTCGATCGCTTGCGTGATTTAGCAACCTGTAGCTTTGAAGTGATAGCTTCTGCCAACGAAGTAATCTCTTCAATTGGGGCAAAAAAACCGGATTTGGTGATTTTGCCAGCAAATCAGGCAACTAGCTTAGAAGTTTGTCGCCTGCTGAAGCAAAGCTCCAATTTAGCTTGGATATATTGCATTTTAGTATTAGATCAACCAATAAACGCTGTGGAAGCAATTTTACCAGGATGGAATTGGGAGTCAGGATGGAGAGCAGCGGCGTTAGAAGCAGGCGCGGATGCTTGTTGCTGGTTGTCGCCAAAGCAATCCAATTGTAGACTTGCGGAAGCTCAGTGGCGGCTACAAAATTCGTTGCTTTGTTCTCAGATTCAAACGGGAGTGCGCCAAGTAAAAATTTACCGTAATTTGATGCAGAGTAATGATTATTTATCAGCGATCGCACTTGCCGATCCCTTAACAGAACTAAATAATCGTCGCGCCTTAGACTGGGAATTACCTCGACAAATTGATAATGCTCGTATTCGTTGTGCACCTCTAAGTTTACTAATTTTAGATGTAGATTACTTCAAATCAGTAAATGATACTCACGGTCACTTAGTAGGCGATCGCGTTTTACAATTACTCAGTGCCCGCTTGCGACACAATCTGCGTTTTCAGGATACCCCATTTCGCTACGGTGGTGAAGAATTCGTAATTATCCTCAGCAATACCAAACTTCAAGAAGCTAAATTAGTTGCCCAACGTCTTAACACCTTAATTGCCGATCAACCCTTGATGATTGACAAAAATTTAGCCCTGCAAATTACAGTTAGTATTGGAGTTGCTACTCTCAGATCCGATGACGACGAGCAGGGAATTAGCTTACTCGATCGCGCCGATCAAAACTTACTAAAAGCTAAGACTGATGGACGTAATCGCTTCATTTCTCAAGAAGAAGATTGATTTTGTGGAATAATTTGCTGACAAACCTCGACAGATTCACCTTTCTCCATCGCTGCTACTAAAGCTTCATAAGCATCCCAATTACTTTGCAAAAGAGTACGAGCTTGCAAAATATAGTAACGTTCTTGCTGAGGATAATTTGATGCCAAATTACCTATTTGCGCCAAAGTAATTCCCAATTTTTCTCGGTCTTCTGCGCCGCCTGAAGCATTACCATAAACTAAAATTTCCGCTGCAATTCCCGCCATCCAAACAGTGCCGTAGCGATGTAAAATTTTAGAGGACAAAATGCCTTGTTCTAACTGAGTTGCTAATTCTCGATCGGCAAATCTCACTCCTCCTTGTCCCGGATGTCCTTGTTTCAAGGCTGACCAAGCACTCAGGGAATAGCCTGCGATCGGAATTTCTAACAAAGTAGCTACCAAAAAATGCCCAGCTTCATGGCGCACAATCCGGGCGCGATGCTCAGGTGAGGTACTAGCTAACCAATCTATAATTAAATTTCCGCCTTGCCCTTGCCAAGTGAAAGTATCCAGGGTGGTAAAACCTAAAACGATCGCAGTGGCAATCGCTGGCACATAAGGTGATATATGTAGCCAAGGCCCCAGCAGAACTGAAAGTGTCATCGCAAATACTAAAATAGCGATTAAATTCAAACTAACTTTGCTCATCTTGGCAGGTAAATTAAATTCTTAAGTAGATTTATTATCAGACCATCTTTTAGCATATCAACAAATTTGAGATTTGAGGTGGAAAAATCTAAAATCTAAAATCTAAAATCTAAAATTGCTTGCCCCTTGACTTAGCTGGAAAGTGCTGCTAAAACAGTTAATTAATTGTTCTTCACACTTGGCAATTATGAAACTAAATTTACCTCTGGCAACCGCTTTATCTACAGTAGCAATCAGCAGCGGTATTTTGTTGGCTAATATTGCTCCTTCCGAAGCAGTTGGAGGTTGTGCTTTTTTCAAGAATAAGGGTACAAATGCAGTAAATGCTGATAGTCCAAACACTTTAGTTGCTAACAAATTACCTAAGTTGGCGATCGCAGGTGCAGGAATCGCAGCTGTGGCTGGCTTATTTGCTGCCGGAATGTCTTATAAAGCACGTTTAGCAAATAAAGCTGATGCTACCACTGCTACCACTGCCGAAGCTTATACTGTACATCCAGAGGTTCCTGTTGATACTAATTCCGCAGATCTTCTGTTTGCACCTAAAGTAGAAGATGTTACTTCTGCCTCTGATAAACAAGATTTAACTCACGTTGGTTAATTAATTTTAGATAATTACAAAAAAACCCGGTTTCGCAGAAGTTACCGGGTTTTTGAGATTTACCCTTTACCCCTATTTGGCGAATTTTGCAAATCTTTTAATATCTTTCTCAGGCGTTTAAGATTGGGGTTTTCTCCACCGTAACGCCAGCTAATGTAAGCTTGAGAAATTTCTGCGATCGCTTCGGCACGTTCAGGAGGACAATGTTTAGTTACCGCATTGACATATTCTAAAGGTGTTTGTGCGGGATGTTTACGTAAACCTTTTTCTTTTAGCCATTTGAGCATTTGCTGATAAATACTTTCCATTGGTGGCAATTTCTGCAACCATAAATGATAGCGCCACATTTGCCAACCTTGCCAAGCTAACCAAGCTACAAAGGCTAACACAATGGTTGTAAATAATCCAGAAAATAAACCCATCCAACCTTTAGCAAATAAACCAAAAAACCAAGCGATCGCACCAAATAAAGCAGCTGCGATCGCCCCAAAAACAGTATTTAAAAACCCCGTAACTGGCGAAGGTAGCCAACCTGCGATCCATTTCCAGAATCTCTCAATTAAACTAAAAGTTTGATTTTCATTAACTGAAGGAGGAATTAACGGATGTCCGGGTATAGGATCGAAAGCAAACCAACCATAATTCGGGAAATATACCTCAGTTAGCAAATGAGCATCGGTATTTTTAACAATGTATAAACCTGTGAAATAATTGAAAGTTCCGGGGGAAAAACCTGCTGCTACTCTCGCCGGAATGCCAATTGAACGCAACATTATTGTATAAACTGTGGTAAAGTGGTCGGCGTAACCTCCAGTAATTTTTTTATTAGGCGGACTGTTTTTGTAACCAAACAAAAATGCTTCCACTAAGTCTTCATTTTTCTGCAAAAATGGAGGTAATCCTTCAAGTTTGTAGTTAGGATTTTGTTTGAGATATTGAGCTAAATAAAGCGCTTTCTCATAAACAGAAGTAATATCTTTGTTAGATTTTGACACCTTATTTTGGTTAGCTAAAATCTCTTCCGTGCGTTTTCTTACCTTTTCCTTAATTGCTTCAGGAACTTGGAGATAATATTTTTTGATATTTGTCGGATAATTAGTAGGAGCTTTACTTAAAGCAGTACGATCGCGCAGGGAAACATCAGAAATTACCGTATAAGTCAAACCTTCATTCAATCCCACAGGCGATCGCAAACTTCTTTCCGCATCTATTGCTATTTGTTGCGTGGGAAAATAGACTTGCCTGGGTTGTGCAAGCGCCGGAATAATATTGGGCATTTCTGACACCACCGTATAACTTTGAATCACCTCCTGAGTCTGATTTAAAGTAGGTATCATAGGTAAAATAAATTGAAAAGACCAAATCGGACGCTCGATAGTTTGAGTTTGTTTATTGCGGGAAACTTCCCAACCTTGTCCCGTGTATTTATCAAAAGCCATTACTCGCCAAAAACCTTCCGCTTGACTTCGCACCCGCATCACAGTTTTCGGCTTCATTGTGCCACGTAAATTCTGATTAATTACACTATTAAACCCATAATAAAAAGTATCATCTAATTCCCCCGCACCTTTTTCGCGGTTTCTCCCCAAACCTCTACCGTTACCTTGCCCCGGATTTCTTCCTCGGCTATAAGCAGGGTTATTAATATTACTCGGATCGAAATTTCCGGTTAACTCAATAGGAGCACTTACTGGAAAAGTCCGCAACTGATAACCCGGAACTCGCGGCAGAAACGCGAAAATAGTCAAACCTAAACCAACAACTACCAATAACAATAAACTTAACCGTTTTACCGAAAAAGGCAAAACAATTGTCTCTTTTTTTCGCCAACTTATAGGTGTGGGCTTTAATCCTAATCTAGAGCGATAATCTAGGACTAAAACTGGTAAAGCGATCGCCAAAAACAACAACAACAAAGGCGCAAAAGTCATAGTCTGACTGAGAGTAGCAGCTACTCCCAATAAAATCAGACCGATCACCATCGAATAACCTAAATCCTTACGCCTGGGCAAATCAAAACTGTGTAAAACTTGCAATTGAATTAACAGTTCAGCCAAAATTAATCGCGTATCATTCAAAGAACCTTGGATATTCAACAGAAAAGAAGCTAAAGCCAACAACATCCCGATCGCAATCCCAAACTTCACCGGAATGTTACTATGTCTGCGACGATACCAACTCCAAGTAGCACCAAATATACTAACAGGAACAGCCCACCAACTAATACTAGTTTCAGCTGCCACATCAGTAGCAATAATTCCGATCGCTACCAACAATTGCACCAAAATTCTTAACCAGATCGAATCCTCAACCTCTTGATTTGGTTTCGCTTGTAGCCGTTGTCGAAATTGGCTCAAAAAAGGACTGTTTCGCAGTTGTTGCATCGCCAAGCCACAGATGTTACATTACTAATCACTTTCAATCTAAAATCTTTAATAGCTAGATTGTCGGACAAATAGCAAAAATTAACGAATTATTAGCGAAGTGGTGGAACTGAACTTCTAGAGGATAACTCTGGTTAGGCGCTAAATCAAACAATTCCACACTTAAATAACCCGGATCGGGTCGTTCAGTTTGAGCAGATGCTTGACCTCCCTGCAATTTTAAAATACCGCCACAGGGAAATAAACATTGAATCCGCATAGACTTGATTAACTGAGCTTCCAACTTATATTCTGCTTGCAGAGTCAGCATCCCCAACTCACATAACCATTGGCGTTCCACTAAATTGTTAGTTGGTGATAAAGCCAAAGTCAGAAAGCCAAAAATTTGTTTAGCTATAAGCAGCAATAAAACCATGCGTTCATTTTGTTTCGCCGCTTCGTAACTGAGAGGAAACTGAGATTTAACCTGGGAAAAGTCCACAAACGCTAAATTTTGGGAAAAATTGCCGATCTTGTCGGCAAAGTTCTTTAATAACTGGGAATGACTGGGAAATAAAGCCTCCACCGCCCGGACTATTTTAGCTTCTTGGGCGAGGGAAGACTGTAATACAGACTGCGATCGATGAAATAATTTGAGTAAAATTTCTGGGGGAATAGACACTGGTATTCCTAATTTTTCCACTTGAGTCAGCCACAAATTTTCCCCCACAGCGGCTACAGGTGAAGCAACCTCGTCATTTTCATATTCCCAATCCTCCGTCTCCCAAGGAAACAAAGGCGGATTATTTTCTAACTCTAATTGAATCCGGCGTTTGATCAGCGCTTGGAACCGATCGCGTACTGCCGGAATATCTGCCACTTCCGTTGATTGAGGCGATGCTTCAGGAAAATCCCAGTCTGTCGTGCTATTCAATAGTTCTGACTCCAGCAAGTCTAAATCATCTAACTCCCAATTTTCTATATCACAATCTTGGTCATTTGCGCTCAAAATAGACAGTTCCTTATCTTTGACAGATAAGGTGGATCGATCGAAATGAAGTAACCAAGCGAAAAAATGTTCCGGGAAAAAATCAATGTCTCTGTTCATCAGTCGATGCACCCGATCCAGACAGGAAAAAGTTACGGTAAAAAGTTACGGATATCCCAAGCTAGTTCTAAAAGCTTAGACCACAGCTTCTGAGTATGGCTAAGGGTCCAACCAAAACGCTGTGCGATCTCTGCATCAGTCAATTTCTGACGCTTTAAGTCTAATAAAGTTAATTGCTCAGAATCTAGTCTGGCAAGAAAAGTTTGCCATTGCAGCGGCGTTAAGCCAAGATTTTTATCTATCTCAGCTTCTAACCACTCATGCACTAACTCCCACTGATGCAACAGCGCAAAACGAATCAGATGATACTTAAAGCGTTGCTGCAAATAATCCCTTTGACGGGGTGTTAGCTTCATGATACTTTCTATCTCTTTAGTATTACTATCATGGAGACGAAGCACAAAGTACTGAACGCAGTCATGCTGTTGATGTTCCTCTAGGTAGTTGAT
Organism: Floridaenema aerugineum BLCC-F46; assembly: GCF_041929345.1. Lineage (NCBI taxonomy): Bacteria > Bacillati > Cyanobacteriota > Cyanophyceae > Aerosakkonematales > Aerosakkonemataceae > Floridanema > Floridanema aerugineum. The sequence continues at coordinate 33,820 of NZ_JBHFNQ010000271.1, read as the reverse complement.
TAACTCATTAATCACTGACTGGCGCAGCTGATTTTGTTGATTTATCCCCTGTTCTTGGACTAACATCATTTCCCCCACCTGCCGCAACAAAACCTCGTCCATATTCTGAGGAGTCGATTCCATCCCAGAGCTATCAGCTACCTGTTCCATATCAATCAGTGTTTCCGGCGGTTGTTGTTGGACAAAAGCCTGCGCCCGCAAAATAATTAACTGTTGACGGCTTCTGTTACTAATGGGAATCCGGCGTTTAGCGTAACGTTCTGTAAAGCTCAGGAACTCTGCTAACTCCAACAGCGTCCTTGGTGTATAGGTAGGGCTAATGGGAGCAACTTCACAGTTTGCTCCTTCTCGACGAAAGGCAGTTAACGCCTCTACATAGAATCCCTGCAAAAAATCTTCGATCAAAGTCAAGCGTCTTTGATACGCCGAAGATGTACGCGAAGGAGCGATGTAGCGATAAACAATAGCACTTAATGTACTGTGTAAGTCCAACCTTGCCATAGTTGCCCGGAGATAATAGTAGTGGAGACATTGCTGTAAGCGATGACGAGCTAATTTAACAGCCCACACTTCCACATCGCCCAGAGCTTGAATCCGCTGACTTTGTTGGCAAATTCGGATCGCTTCCGTTGCTAAACGTGCTGCTACTTCACGGCAATTGTGCTCTGAAGCAGGGGTAGATCGTCTAAGTTCGTTGAATATTAGCTCTAATATAGCCTCCACGCCCGCAGATTTCTCCTCGCCTAGTTTTTGCCGGGGGTTGTGCGATCGCTTTTTTGGAACTACCTTCACTGCCACTAATCAGGTAAATCGTTAGACTCGAAACGAGACTACCAGAGCTTTGTTTTATGGATTTAGATCAACAGATTCAAGTTTTGATTGATAATGCACCCAATGATGGGCGAACACCCCAAGCTATGCGAGCGATCGCACCAGCACTGAAGCTCGTGGCAAGTCAGTTGCAACATCCCCAGTACTACGTTCTCCAAACATTGGACGATGCCTGGGTACTCACAACTTTCAGCAATCCTGAACAGCCTCAAGAAACAAAGCATATTCTTTACGCTTTTCCGACTCTTCAAGATGTCACTACCCAAACAAGCACTCTAGAAGATCCCGAAGTCATGGCGATTCCCGTTCCTGTCACCCATATTTTGTTCCAAATGGTAGGTATGGACACTGTTGATAGCACGATCTTTTTTGAAACCCCTGGTAATCTTTCTGAAGGAATGCAACTGCATCGGGAAGATTTACAAAATTTGGTGCAATCCTACCTAGAACAGGAATTTCCGCCTTCTCAGTCTTCACCTGGGAACATTCCACCCAATATCGCTTAAAATTCAGGAATTTAGCCCGATGAAAATCTAGAATTTATTGATGAAAATTGGCAGATCAAGGCATCAGATCCCCGACTTCTTGGAGAAGTCGGGGATCTGGGCATTTCTAAGCTTGACGAGTAGAGACGTAATCCTTACTTAAATTTCCGTTTTTGGCGGGAGTTTTTAATGCTTCATGCACCAGCTTATTCCCAATTGTAAAATCGAGCATTTCTACCCGTGTAATTTTCACTCCCCAAGGTTCTGTGGCAATATCTAACTGTTCGACTAATGCTTCATTAATTTCGGCTCTCGCTGTAAAGATTTGGTCGAGTTCCATTGTGGCAATTTGCGCTCGAATATTGGTAATTAAAATATTCATCATCGCCGCTTTCAAGTCTTGTACTTTGTAGTAAGCTCTTTCGATGTCTGTCATTCGCCAGAACACTACAAAATTAAGAGTTGTGTAAATCTTATCTTGGGTAATACAATCGATCGGACGCATTTCTAAAATTTGTTCTCGCGTCGTTTGTTTGTAAGCCACATTTTCAATATAAGGAATCAAAAAAGTTAAACCAGGTTCTAACTTTTTACCTTCATATTTACCCAACATTTCCACTACAGCTTCGTCACCTTGACGGACAATTTTCACACTGCTGGCTAGGGTAGTCGCGCTGGCAATTGTCAAGAAAGTAAATAATGCTAATGGATTCATGGTAAAATTCCTCAAAAATTAACTAAAAATGAACGTTGTTTGTTTATTTGTTTCTCGGGTTATTGGCGAGGCGAAATAATTAAAGTATTTGTTTCGCGACGGAGAACAGAAACTTTTTGGTTAGGTGCGATCGCCATTTTTTTATCCACACAACAGGCTTTCCAATAACAGCCTTCGTAAAGCACTCTCCCAGTTTTTCCTGGCAAAATTTCGGTAATTGTTTTCGCTTCAGTAGCATCAGGAATGACAACTTTTTTCCCTTTGGTTAATCCGGGACGTACCCAGATAATTAAGGCTAGAGAAACTCCCATCCAGTAAACGATTTGAATGTTAAAATCTTCGTCGTAATTATTGGTGAGACTCCAATCAACTTCCATGAATACTGCCAGTTGCCAGACGGAAATAGAGGTAATAAATGCACTAATTCCGAGAAATAAAGCAATTTTTTTGAATTTATTAGGCAGGTTTTTAGCTAGAAAAAATTCTGTGATACCAAGCACAAGTCCGACTGTAAACCACAACCAAGGGGGGCTGAAGATGAAAGTTGAATTAGTAGTGGTTTGGGCGAAAAACCATGTAGGAACAAAGTACACAACACATTAATCTCCTTAATTACAATTGGTAAAAATTTTCTGGTGCTATAATTAGCGTGTTTCCTTCTCGACCCAAAACATAAACTATTTGATCGGAGGCGATCGCTATTGTTTTATCGTTACATCGGGCGTGCCAAATAGTTCCTTCATAAAGCACTTTTCCGGTTTTTCCTGCTAAAATCTCGGTGATTGTTTTCGCTTCAGTTGCCTCCCGAACCTTAGACTTTGTACTTTTCAGAAACATTGGACGCAGCCAAATAACCGAAACCGCTGATAAACCCATCCAATAAGCAATTTGCCAATTCCAATCCGGTAGATAATAAGTTCGGAACAAGAAGATCGCTAATATAATTGAATTAACTCCAGCAATTAGCGGTACTAGTTTGTAGTTTTTGGCAATGTTTTTGGCGAAAAAAAGTTCAGTTAAACAAAGAAAAGTTCCCAGGAAAAACCAAAATAAGGTAGGCGCTAATCTTGACCATGTTAGGTAATAACTTGACAGCACATAAACCTCCTGAAAGAGTTCGTCTAAACTCAAGAAATCCTCGATTTAGTAGGGTTCATCAGAAGTTTAAACTTTGCGGTTATCTCCTAAAATTTTCTTCTGACACACCCGACAAACCTTTGTTATTTAGTATTAAGATGGATGCTTGATTGAGTTCTTAACTGACTTCTTTGAGATCTCATCGACTTCTCATCGACTTTAGTTATAAAATCTGGGAAGTGTATTTTTGATAGCGCTGCTATGCCGCGATCGCTTAAACTGCTCCAAGAGTTCATTCCCACAGTCAAATCCTCTCTACTGAGAAATGGTTTTCCCAGTCAAAAAATTTTGGCGGAAGATTTAGGGATTTCCCAGTCCACAGTCAGCAATTTTCTGAACGGTAGACCTGTGGATTATGCGAATTTCTTAGAAATTTGCCGAATTTTGGCGCAAGAATGGCGAAATATCGCTGATTTTGCGGATAATCACCTAGTAGATGTGGTATCGGATGCGAAAGTCAGCGTTTTAATTAGCGATCGCTCTTGTCACCCCAGCCTCTCACAGCACTTGCAGCAAGAAATCTGTAACACTGGACACCAAGTAACAATACTTAATGCTAACTCTTTCCCACAATCATCTTTACAAATGTGCGATTATCTGCTGTTACTGCTTTCACCCAGCGCCGCAGTCAGCGAAATGGTTTTAGAAGAAGTTTTATTAGTAAAAGAAACGCAAAAATCCCATAATCAGAAACCCACAATTTTACCGATTTGTATCAATTTACCTTGGAAGAATGGGCTATCTTTTGATTTAGTTCAAATGTTAGCAGGATGTCAACCTTGGCAATGGCGATCGACAGAAGATACAAGTGCGATCGGCTCCGAACTTCTCAGCATTTTTCAACAAAATCGCACTTCCTTTAGCGCCGATCATCAATTAGCAATTAACTGGCAAAATCTCACTATTTCCGCTTTCACTTCGCCAAGTTTATCTCAACCTTTACCAGTTGCATCGCCAGAATTACCAGAAGGACAAGTTGAAATAGTCTCGCAATTTTATATCGATCGTCCTCCGATTGAATCACGCTGTTATGAAGCGATCGATCAACCAGGTGCATTAATTCGGATTAAAGCACCTAGACAAATGGGTAAAACCTCTTTAATGGCAAGGATTTTACATCACGTAGAACAGCAAAATTCAACTACACTAGCCTTAAGTTTTCAATTAGCTAATAAGCGAGTATTCAATAACTCCGACACATTTTTACAATGGTTTTGTGCCAGCCTAGCGCAAGAATTAGGAATCTTAGAGCAATTAACTAAATGTTGGGAATTAGCCGAAATTATTGGTAGTAATCAATGTTGCAAAGCTTTTTTTGAACAATATGTATTACCAGAAACACCAAATTATTTGACTTTAGGTTTAGATGAAGTCGATCGCGTATTTGAATCCCCCGAAATTGCCGACGACTTTTTTGGTTTGTTACGTGCCTTACACGAAGAAGCCAAACGAAGAGATATTTGGAAAAAATTCCGTTTAATTGTCGTACATTCCACCGAAGTTTACATCCCTTTAGACATCAACAAATCGCCTTTTAACGTAGGATTACCAATAGAATTACCAGAATTTAATTCCCAACAATTACAAGAATTAGCAATCAAACATGGCTTAAATTGGCATCAAGAACAAATCGAAAAATTAATGAATTTAGTAGGAGGACATCCTTATTTAGTTCGACTAACAATGTATCATATTGCTCGACAAGATGTGACCTTAGAACAAGTCCTCGCACAGGGAGCAACAGAAGCAGGAATTTACAGCGATCACTTGCGACGACATTTATGGAACTTAGAGAAATACCCAGAATTACTAACAGCAATGAAAGAAGTTGTTAGTAGTGAAGGAGGCGTGAAATTGCGATCGGAACAAGCCTTCAAATTAAATAGTATGGGTTTAGTAAAACTAGATGGCAATAATTGCACAGCAAAATGCAATTTATACGCCCAATATTTTCGGAATTAGTCATTAGTTATTAGTCATCGGTCATTGGTTATTTTTCATTTTGGATACCAAGTTCAATTTATACCAAATCCTATATCTTCTCCCTCTTTCCTCCGCGTCCTCTGTGTCTCTGCGGTTTAATAATAAAGGAGTATCATTTCTCAATTCTCTTCTACTCCCTTACCTCCTATCCCCTCACAAATACTTTTATCCCGCTGATTAAGCTGAGAATTATTCTGCAAATATTCCCGCAGCAAATTACAACCTTTAACTAACATTTCTTCCAGATTCAAATTCCACAAAATCACCCTTTTATCAACACCAGCAGAAGCAAGAAATTGACCATCTGGCGACCAAGACACACTCAAAATTTCACCCTGATGATTCTTTAAAGTTCTCAGCAAACTACCATCAATATGCCAAATTCTCACCATTTTATCTGCACTTGCTGTAGCAATTGTTTGTCCATCGGAACTAAAACTAACACTATTAATTTTGCCGGGATGTTTCAAAATACCAATTAACCTGCCATCAATATGCCATAGTTTTACAGTTCGATCGCTACTAGCAGCAGCAATTAATTGACTATCAGCACTAAAACTTAAATTATTAATCGCACTATTATTGTCTTTTAAATCTCTTAACCAAGTGCCATTTCGTTGCCAAACTTTAACAACTCCATCACTACCAACTGAAGCAATAATTTGATTATTAGGGCTAAAAGTTACGCTATTTACCCAACCTTTGTGACCTTTTAAAGTACGTAATTCTTGACCGTTCGATCGCCAAACTTTCACCGTATTATCTACACTTCCCGAAACCAGCATTTCCCCATCTGAGCTATAATTAATACAGGTGATTTTTTGGTTATGCGCCGGGAAAGATTGAATTAATTTACCGTCTAAATACCAAATTTTAATAGTTCCATCATCACTTGCTGAAGCAATAGTTGAATTTTTTGGGTTAAAACTAACGCTGGTAAATTTACTAGTATCGGGATTAATTGTGGTTTTTAATGTGCGATCGCGTTGCCAAATTTTCAGCGATCCGCGATCGCTAACACCAGCAATTAATTGACTATCCTTGCTGAAAACAACCAAGTTAAAATAATTATCCTGATCTTCTATTTGTTTGGGTTTTTCTCCAGAGTAAACAGCTTGATTTAGAGCCATTAATACTCGCATTTTAGTTGCCGGATTTACGTCTAATGACCTCTGCATTACTCTACCTGCTCGAATACTTTGCAGCAAAGCATCTAAAGTTTTCCCAGATTCAAAAAGGTTTTCTGAATATAAGCTTAATCTATTTAGTTCGGTGTTTCTGCGATCGATAAATAGCTTTAAAAAAACTACTTCTACAATCAACACCAAAAACAACAATAAAACTATAATCGCTCGAATATTAATTGCTGCTTTAAATCGCCGTTCATGACTCAGTTTAGCCTCAGCTAATTTTCGTTGTTCTTGCTCTTTACTCAGTTGAGAAACCAAATCTTTTTCTCGACAAAGCTGTTCAATTTCCGCTTGACGTTGCATTTCAATTTTGCGTAAATCTGCCAAAGCAGCTTCTTGACTAGCTGCTAAAAACTGATAATCTTGATTGCTTAAACTTTTCCCAGTTGACCAATTGAGAGCATCTTGTAAAGCTTGTCCGCGCAATAAACGCGAATCATCTTGACAATTAGAAGCTAGCCAAGCTGTTAATGATTCAGCGTGAGGACGTAAAGCAAAAAAAGTTTTTTCCACCCAAGTTTCGTTAAATATTGTTTCGTAAATGCGATTATAAACTCTTAATTTTCCCTCCCGCATTACCACTAAACCTGATAATCTTAATTGCGTTTGTTCCGAGGTTTCATTGGCAGAAATTTCTCCTTTTTGCAAGATTTTCTGGTATAATCCTAATAGTCTGCCAGCAGATTGGCTATTTCTGGTTAGGCGATCGCGAATCGTTTTTATATGCGTTGGTTCATCTTGAGATTCCCAATTCTCAATAATCTGAACTTTTACCAATTCGTCAACCGAAACATCTGCACCAGAAGGCAAATATTGAACCACCAAATTACAAAGTTTTTGCGTCAGAAAAGGTTGTCCCCCTGTCCATTCTAAAATCTCTTTTAAAATTGCTTCAGGACGATCAACTTTTCCTTCTAAACCTTTAACTAAAGGTGCGACTTCCTGAAGTTTAAACCCATCTAAATTAATTGCTCGACCCACATTAAAAGGCGTGCGTGTCGGCTCGGAAATTAAATCTGTTGGTGTTGCAACTCCCAGCAAAGCAAATGTAAGACGCTGATAATCTGGATTCTGAGCGCGTTTATTATGGCAAGATCTAATCAAAGTAAAAAAATCGTCTAACGCCTCTTTAAAGCTGAGAACACTATCAATTTCATCAATAAAAATAACTATGTTTTCAGAGATTTTTACTAACAGAACTTCGCCAATCAATTCACCCAAACGTTGTACTGGTGGAATGATTTCTCGCTCTTTCCACCAAGTCATAAATTCGATCGCAGAAAACAGATTAAAACTAGTTAATAACTTATAAGCAACACCACCATACCATTTATCAAGAGAAACTTGTTGATTCCCTAAATCAGAAAGGTCAATTGTAGCACAAGCAAACCCATCTGCTTTGAGTCTTTGCATCGTCCTTACCAACAAGCTTGATTTCCCCATTTGCCGAGAATTCAGCACATAGCAAAATTCTCCATTTTTCAACGCTTCATAAAGTTCATTATCAGCTTGGCGCACCACATAAGTTGGTGCATCTTCCGGCAAACTTCCACCTATTTGATATTGGTAGTTTTTCATAAAATTAGAAGTCCTTTATTTTGAATTCCTGATTTCTACCTTCTCGAATTTACGCTATTGAAAAGGGGATTAAGTTTTTCCTTTGAGATCAAACGAATATACGTATCGCCAAAGATTATTGTAATTATAGTTTCTCTTAGCAAATTTGGCGATCCTTAAAATCAATTCCAAATATTGTTTAATTTACCTTAATAATCAATGGCTTTCGTTCCAGCACCGCCAACAATTTTTTCATTTTGAATTATTGGTGGTGCTGGTTTAATTTTACCCGGAAAATCAGCAGCACAGATAATACTTTTTGATGTCTTTTCACCTGTATTATCGATTAAGAATACAGCACCGACATGGCTGCGAGTAAAGTTGATTTTTTTCTTTTATTGAAAAACACCAAAGTAAACTTTTTCGTAGGCATCATCACGCGGTATAGCATAGCTTAATGCAGCATTTTTTGTAGCTTGTATAGAATATTCATATAGTTTAGTTTTGGTTCTTATTCCAACTTGTAAATCATTAAATGAATTAGAAAAAGTGCCTTCTTCTGTGTAGTAAGCCGCCTGAGATTTATTAAGAGAACTTATATATTGTCTGGCTTCAGCATTGTAACCTTTGTGAGCGGCTCCAGAAAAAAATTTAGCAACCTCAATGCCTAAGTTCAAAGCTAAGAATAGTGTAAAAAAGCTTACTAAAAACCTTTTCATAGTTATTCTCCAGAAAAAATGTACTAATATTAGGCTCAAAAAAGAGCTTCAATCAAACTGTCTTTATCTATTCACCCCTTCCTTTTTCTATTTAGACAAATGCTTTATTGAGTTCTTAACTGACTTCTTTTAGATTTCGTTAACTTCTCATCGACTGCTCCTTTGCGTAAGTCCTGCCAATAACTAATAACCAATAACCAAAAGCAAAACCGCGCTCTTCGTTAAGATGAGCGCGGTAGTTTATATCTAAATCTCTTAGTAAAGACGACTCAAAACATAATCCGCCATATTAATTAAAGCTTGACGCGATTCCGAGGATGGTAAATCTGCTAAATACTCCACCGCAGTCCGCGCATTTTGAGTAGCTAATTCTCTTGCTCTCTCAATACCCTTGGCTTCATTAATCAGTTGTAATGCCTGTTCTAAATCTCCTTCTTGGGAGAATTCCCGATCGATCAAAACTTCCAAAAAAGGTTTTTCCTTAAGAGCAAACAGCGTTGGCGCAGTTAAATTACCACTTCTTAAATCGGAAAGCGACGGTTTACCTAAAACGTCCGTAGAACCCGTAAAATCCAAGATATCATCGACAATCTGGAACGCTAGGCCAAGATGACGACCATAGTAATACAAATTCTGAGCCATTTCGCTACTCACATCACTGAGTATTCCCGCAGATTTAGCACTATTAGCAATCAGCGAAGCAGTTTTATAGTAGCTCTTTTGTAGGTAAGCCTCGATCGATAAACTAGCATCAAAGCGATTTAAACCTTGCTGAATTTCCCCAGCTGCCAAATCCATAATCACTTCCGACAGGAGTTTGACAACCTCTAGATTATCTAGATTAGCAAGATACCAGGAAGATTGCGCGAAAAGAAAATCTCCAGCTAGTACCGCAATTCTATTACCGAATAAGCTATGTACTGTCGGTACACCTCGACGCACGGAAGATTCGTCCACCACATCATCATGTACCAAACTAGCAGTGTGAATCATTTCAGTAATCTCAGCTAGTCGTCGATGTCGAGAGGTAATGTCCTGTTCTAGCATGGTAGCTCGCGAAATCAACAGGACGATCGCTGGTCTCAGTCGTTTTCCTCCTGCTCCAAACAGGTGTTCCGCTGCGGCAGACAAGATAGGGTGACGATTACCAACTAGCTGCTTTAAATTCTCCGACAGCAAACGCAGGTCTGCTTCAACAGGCGAAAAGAGGGAGGTAGTTGAGGTCATGGATCTGCCAGTTCCGGCTTTATTTACGAAATTTAACATATTCTCTACCTCATTTTAAGCTAAGCACCCCACAGATGAAATCCCGTTTCCCATCCTCTTCTCCCATTAACCTACTAAATCCCCGCTCCTCCGCTCCGACCAGTGGATTTCTGTATTAATTTGCTAGAAAAGATAAATAACACAGCGAAATTTTATTCGGATTCCAAAAATTGTATAAAATTTTTAAGCATTTTTCCGATTCACCTCAAAAAGCTGAGAAGCTTGTGATAGGCTAGTTAGTAAGGATTTCACTAAATTTGAATAACACTCCCAGGGAACCAACAATAGTTGGTTGCCAATGGTGATATGGAGTGACTCCTTTCACTTGAAGATAAATGTAGCTACTCACCAGTAGTTGCTTTCACCGATTGTTAAAATCGGAGCTTGGTTTCTTAGAGAAACTCTAAGACTTTCAGGGCTGGGTCAACCAACCTAACCTGCCATTCCTTAGTGCTTATCTAAGGTTTCAATAAGCAAACAGAAACACTAAGCGGTATTCATGCCGTTGCGTGACCTGTTTTGCTGACAGCTTAAGAGTACTATTCCCGTGAGTACTAGCAAGCTGGAATTTTCTATAACTATCAACTTAATCCCATTGCTCTACCTACTAGTAAATTCATTATGGTTTACCGCGATATGCCTCTGATGATTCCCTTTTTAGCCACAGGTTACTTGTTAGCGATTTATCTGCTTCTGATTATCGCCCAACGGTCTAGAGCTTGGAGAAGACCCCAAGGTTAACACCAAGCTCTAAAGAATACATTTGACTATTAACTACTCTCTTTCGAGAGATTCTATTTTCGCTGGCCCTAAAGAGACAGCTGGCAACCATACCTGCTCCACAATAGGGGTACAACCTAGCCACTGCACCGACAATTGAGCGAAATGATGTGGATCACCACTCACACAGAAGCGCGTCGGCTGCGGTGGACTAGTATTTTTTAGCCCCAGTAAATCTAATTCTTGAGCCATGGCTCTCACCACATATACTGCTGGATCGACTGTACGCACTGTCCGAGGCAAAATAGATTTTAGCACTGGTGCTAAATGGGGATAGTGAGTGCAGCCATAGACCAAAGTATCAATTTGTTGCTCCAGCAATTGAGCTAAGTATTCCCTGGCTACTTGGTAAGTATCTGGGGTATGAATCCGGTTTTGTTCGATTAATGGTACAAAAGCCGGACAGCCGACTTGCCAAACTTGAACTGTGGGGTCAATCTCGTGAATGGCACGACGGTAGGCATTGCTAGCAGCAGTGGCGGGGGTAGCAATTACACCAATTCTTCTTCCTTGTGACACCGCTGCTCTAGCTCCTGGTAAAATAACCCCTAAAATCGGGAAATTGAATTCTGATCTTACAGTTTCCAGTGCTAAAGCCGAACTGGTATTACAGGCCATAATCACCATTTTGACAGACTGTTGCTGCATCCAGGTGAGAATTTCCCGAACAAAGGTTAAAATTTCGCTCATCCGACGGTTTCCGTAAGGTAATCTAGCCGTATCTCCAAAATACAGGATAGATTCCGAGGGTAATTGACGATAAAGTTCTCTGAGAACGGTAAGACCACCCACACCACTGTCAAAAATCCCGATTCTTTGAGAGGTCATTGATATACAAGTCCTTTGTAAATTGATGCTGTGAATTTTAGATTGAAGAATTGTTAAGAGTCAAACAAAGTAGGGGTTAGGGGTTAGGGGTTGAGTGTTATAGGGGGTGGGGAGAAGGCAAAATATTTTGGACAGGGTTTTAAAAATTTTCTTTTCCCTAACACCTACCCCCTAACCCCTGACCCTTATCACCTAATTTTTCCCTAACGCCTACCCCCTAAAATTATGGCTATCTATAATATTGAAGGTACTGAAGTATACCACGAGCTATAGCTTCTGCCATTTGGCTTTGGTAAGCAGGAGTTGCCAACCTAGCAGAATCGTCCAATCCTGTGACAAAACCAGTTTCCACCAATACAGATGGCATATCGCTGTGGCGTAGTACGTAAAATCTAGCACGTCGGACCCCGCGATCGTTAATACCCAAACTTTGGAGAATGCTGTTGTGAATAAATCGAGCTAGAGTCAGACCATTACTCAGGTAGTAAGTTTCCAAACCGCTGACATCGGGACGGTTAGCTACTGCATTAGCATGGATGCTGACAAATATATCTGCATTGACTCGATTAGCGATCGCAACTCGACCTGGTAACTCCACAAAATAATCAGCACTGCGAGTCAGAACTACCTGAACACCCTGTTGTTCCAATAATCTAGCGACTTGGAGTCCAATCGGCAAGACTATATCTACTTCTCTTAAACCGCCAATTCCGATCGCACCCGGGTCTTTTCCCCCATGTCCGGGGTCGATTACTACCAAAGCACGGGCATTTGGGCGGCGTGTGGGTAACTGTGGCAAAGGATAATCTGTAGCCCCTTGACTTAGAGGAGGATAATTTTGACGCTTTGGAATCTGCCCTGAAGAGGCAGTATAAAACGGTAAAGCTAGAAGTTGGGGACTAGGCTGGCCCACTTCCCCAATTTGAATCCCAGAAGCAGGTAAGAGCAGAATAGTTACTTTACCATCGTCCTCGCGGACACGCAAGCGTAATATTGGCGCATCCCTGTCAAGTCTCGGTTCTTGGAAACGCTCAATTAACTGCGATGAATTTATCGTAATCCGATAAGCACCACTAGACCTGTCCCAACCGCTAGTGTAAGTAAAAGGCTGATCCGATCGAATTAATAATTGATTGCCATTCATTTCGATCGACTGAATATTCGCCCTTTGACGTTCTCCTCTTTGAGCAGTAGTAGACTGTTGTCCCCCTGGTAGCAAAACAATACCACCCAAATTGCTAACACTAGCACCCCAGTCCGGGCTGTTTTCCCCTACCTTGAGAGTCAAACGAACTACAGGCGGATTATTATTCACCTGATTAAGTTGAATACTACTAACACCATTACGGTTAACTGAAAATTCCCGATTCAAGAGTTGAGGTGAGAGAATAGCCCCTTCCAATTGAATATTGATCCGTTCTCTATTCCGCTCCACTTCAATCTCTGGATTGCCACCATTTGTCCGCAGGAACAAACCATCAGGTGTTACCTGTAGATATTGAATTTGCGTGATTCTAGGCACCTCAGTCGCCCTAGCAGTTACAGGAGGGGGCGCAGGTGCAGCTTCTGGGGTTGGTAGAGTCAGAGTAGTACTATTCGTTTGTCCTTCAGTAGCTACATTTTGTTGTCCATCAGTCCGGCTCGGAGTTGGCAGTTGGACTACCCATTGTTTAGGGGAAACTCCGCGAAATTGTATTTGTTGGGGGTCGAGAGTATACCCATCAACCAATTCAATCACTAAACGAGTTGTCCGAGAGTTTACCTGTCCTACTCGTATAGAACGGATTAAACCTCCGGCTTGCTGATTAATACTCCGACGCAGGGTAGTACCGGGTAAATCAATCACCAAGCGAGTCGGATTAAACAATAATTTTGCTTTGGGTTGAACGTCACCATCTGTGGTGAAAACCAACAGATTGCGTTGACTATCAAAACGCCATGATTGCAGTTTACCTGCGATCGCTGGAGATGAAAGTAAAAGTAGGCTTAAAAAAGTACTGGGTAGTATCCAGTGAAATTTCACGGCTGATTTCTCCATGATTTACATAGCCGCTCCGAAAAACTTCCTCAAACTTACTCAGTCAAACAACGAAGGTTTCGCCGTGAGCTAGGCCCTTGGGCCCAAACCAAGTAAATTCAATGTTTTCTTCTTGCTTCATTGAGTCCTTAATAGTTGAACTATTAAGTAGGGGTAATTCATGAATTACCCCTACTCTCCACAAGCAAATCGGTTCTAACTCGTATTTAAAACTAATGTACCAGTCATCTGCTCTTTTTGAAATAGTTACATTTTTGAGTTTAACTGTTGGGAGGATTTCATAACATTTAACCCCGCCAAACTTGGGGATTTTGATTTTATTTCCAGAAATTCTAATATTACCTTCTAGATAGAAGCTATCTTTCACATTTTTATTTTTGAATTTTGCTTGACCTGTTACTGGTACTTTAAAACAACGTTTAAAGGCTTCATCTAAGTATCTTAACGCTTGTTGAGGAGCGCCGAATAGAAACTTCATAATACCAAGAATTAACTGTTTTAACCTCCCCTACCAATCGCTTATGCAAGTCAATGGCGGTTGGTCTTTTCTCTTTCGCCTCTTTTGCTTGAATCCCAACGTCCAAACCCCAGTTCCAAGCGTGACGAGAAACGACAGCCTGCCCAGAAGCCAATGTTTTTTGCTTGTTATTTAGGTTTATTTTTGTCTGAAAACTTTTGGGCATTCAAACAATGAACTAACATTTACTTTTTGGTATTTTAACATATTTAAACTCTTTAAATCCTAATTTAAGCATATTTAAAAAACTAATGAATCAAACGTTTGCTTGAATGTTTGTTTAGTTTTGTCCCTACTTCCTACTCCCTACTCCCTACTCCCTGTTTCCTTTCCCGTTTCTGCTTTCAGACAAAAAAGGGAAAAGGGAAATTAATGTTTGTTCTCCCTTTTCCCTAACGGTATTTATCTTGAGTTTTAAGTTGCTAGTGCAACTTCTTGGGTAATTCTTTAGATCAATTACTGACTTGTTCTGATTTTTCTGCCAGTGGCTTTTGAGATAAACCTTGTTTCACCATTTCCGATTCTAGAAGGACAGGTGATTGATTGTGACCATTTAAAGCAGGTGAATCTGAGTCTGTAGCAGGTACAGGTTCGTCTTTAAATACAACTCGCAACAGGGGAGGTGCTAGGAAGGTGGTGATAATTACCATCATGATGATAGCGGCTTCTAAAGGTTTAGATAAAGCGCCACTTGCGGAACCAATGCCAGCAAATACTAATCCTACTTCACCTCTAGGAATCATGCCCACACCGATCGCCAACCGATTCATCTTACCTTGACCAAACACTGTCGCACCAGTGACAACCTTACCAATGATGGCTACCACAATTAGAAAAATAGCCATGATCAAACCTTCCCGATTTGTAGGAACCGCTGGATTGAGTACACCGATATCAGTTTTCGCACCCACACAGACAAAGAAAACTGGTACCAACATATCCGAAATAGGCAACACCAGTTTTTGTAATTCTAGAGTTTCATCACTTTCATCTAGAACTAAGCCGGCTGCAAAAGCACCTAAAATCGCTTCGAGGTGAATCACTGCACCTAAGTAAGACATGACAAAAGCAAACACTAATGCCGGAATTAGCAATCCACCTCTAGTTTTGAGGGCATTAGCTACTCTGATAAAGGTATTGTGAAAGAAACGACCCAGTAAGATTGAGCCTAGTAGGAAAACCGTCGCGCTAACAATCAGATAGATGACGTTCATTACATCTACCTCGCCAGTTTTTGCCAAGCTAGCGACAACAGCCAAGACAATGATACCGAGAACGTCGTCGATAACCGCAGCACCCAGAATAATTTGACCTTCTTTGGTGTTTAATCGTCCAATTTCCGAGAGAACTTTCGAGGTAATCCCAATACTAGTAGCTGTGAGAGCCGCACCAGCAAAAATTGCCGGAATTGCTGGTACACCAAACAGTAGCATTAATCCGGCTGTACCAGCGGCAAAGGGTACTGCTACCCCGACACAAGCAACAATGGTAGCTTGATAACCAACTGCCATCAAATGTCTAATGTTTGACTCTAAGCCAATTTCAAACAGTAGTACAATGACTCCTAGTTCTGATAACACAGAAACTACTTCGCTTTGAGCGTTAAATACTGCTTCTGCTGATTGTGGGTTCAGTCCAGCAGTTGTTTGTAACAGCTGGATAATCAAAGAGTCAGAACTGTGGGCTCCGCTTTCTGGAAACACTAGTAAATGTAGGGCTGATACGCCGACAATTACACCTGTAACCAGTTCGCCTAAAACTGGCGGAAAGCCTAGTTTGTTAGACAATTCGCCGCCAATTTTACTGGCTATGTAAACTACTACTAGACTCAGTAATACTCCCGGCAGTACTAATGCTGCACTGTCTGCATCTAGTTCGTGGGTGGCTGCTAGGATAGGCGCAGTTTGTCCCCAAGCTGGGAGAGCTATTCCCAAGGAAAGTTTCGGGAACAAAGGTGTGAAGAAATTCGACCAGGCAAATACGTCAGCCATTGGTTTTACAGAGTGTCGTTTTTTCTAATGTACAGGTTTCTTTACAATTTCAATTGTTTATTTTTTGTTGTTGTTTAGTGTATTTGTATTTTCTAGGGAGTGTATAGAAAAATCTAATGTTGAGTGAATATATGAGTTTGCAGAAAGGAAGGTTTATAGTTCTAGGCGCAGGAGTGCTGAGTTTGTTTCTCGGTGGTGTAGTTGTGGCTCAAGAGTCAAGACAGATTCCGAGTCAGTTAATGAGAACTGTGACGGTGACAGGTCGAGGTGTGGAATCAATTCCTGCTACTATTGCTCAAATCAGTTTGGGTGTGGAGGCGCAGGGGAAAACGGCTCAGGAGGTGCAACAGGAGGTGGCGCGGCGATCGACAGCGGTGGTAGAGTTATTGCGATCGCGCAACGTCGAAAAACTCCAAACCACTGGCATTCGTCTCAATCCCAACTACTCTTACCAAAATAACGTCCAGCGTTTAGTCGGATACACCGCAGTTAACACAGTCAGTTTTCGCATCGATACCCAACGAGTCGGCAACTTGTTGGATGAAGCTGTAAAAGCCGGAGCGAGTAGAATTGATGGGATTAGTTTTGTCGCGACGGATAGTGCTATAGCCAAAGCTCAAGAACAAGCATTACAAGAAGCTACCCTAGACGCTCAAAGACAAGCCAACGCCGTCTTAGCCACTTTAAACCTAAAACCAGAGCAAGTAGTCAACATTCAAGTCAATGGCGCAGCCGCACCACCCCCACCACCAATACCACTTGCGGCTGCACCACCAACCGAAAAAGATCGAGCAGAAATGTTTTCTGTTCCTGTCATCGGTGGAGAACAGGAAGTCCAAGCATCTGTAACCCTGCAAATTCAGTATTAGCAAAAGCCAAGGGCAGAGGAACAGGAGACAAGGGGAATTTTACCTTCTGCCTTGGAGCCTTGGAGTCTTGGAGTCCTCTACCCTTACTTAAAACTCGTCGTTACTTTGATAGCTGCCCATAGCAGCAGCTTCATTATCGCGCTTAGAGCCTAATAAATCTAATTTATCTACTCTAATTACAGGTTTAGAGCGATTAGCCCCAGTAGCGCGATCTTGCCAGTATTCAAACTTTAAAGAGCCTGTAATTCCGATTAAACTGCCCTTACGAACATAATTAGCGGCAATTTCTGCTGTTTTTCCCCAAATTTCCAAATTGAACCAATCAGGTTCTTCTTCACGACTGCGACGATTCACCGCTAGGGTACACTTACAAACAACGCTACCCGACTATTAGAGTCGATAGAGATGTCGCCATCTCTACCTCTCCTTCAGAACCGAACGTGAGACTTTCGCCTCATTCGGCTCCTCAATGACTTGGCTGGCTACAGTACCTCTTGATGAATGTATAACGTCGTGGCAGTGTCTATGTACCAGCGTGAGATTCTTTGATTTGTTGTTAGACCTGTTTCGATCTAAGTGATGTACTTCTAACAAATCTTCACTGATAAACTTTAAACCGCATTCGCTACATTTCCCTTCTTGTTTTTTCAGGAGTTTGGTTACTACGTTTCGTAGCATTGGATGTTGGCTTAATCTTTGTCCCCAGTAGGATAAGTCTCCGTTGTATGGAGATTTCGTCCCTTTGACTTTCAGATGGCGCTTTATTTTAGTACCAGAGTGCTTTTCTAGAACGTATTGATTATCCTGGGTAATAAATTTCCAGCCTAGTCCTCTGTTGACCCCCCAGTAGTTTGAGACGATATCAGTATTGTTCTGATTCCGCGCTCTTCTTCGTTTAGCCCATCCAAACAGCTTTTGAAAGACCAGACTGTCTACTTTCTTGAAAGTTTCGGCACTTGCTACGGTTGAGTAGTATGCTGCCCATCCCCGTATAACCGGGTTCAAGGCATTTATTAACTGCTCTTGGGTAGAAGTATTATTCTTCTGTATGAGACCGTCTATTTTCTGTAGATGTCTTTGGATGGCTTCTGCGCTGGGTTTTATGAGCGTTTTGTGTCCTCTTTTTCTCTCGGCTCCACCAACTGACCCACTTTGCTTATCGCTACATGGATATTGCCGGATATGAAAACCCAAGAAGTTAAATCCTGCTTTCCCTTCATACTTTTCAAATGTGTGAGTAATTCGGGTCTTGCTGGCTTTGAGGGCTAACCCTATTTCTGCCAACCACTCTTCTATTACTGCTTTTGCTTCTAGGATGACTTCAAGGCTTTCGTCCATGAGGACAAAATCATCGGCATATCTGATGAAACTGATTTTTCGCTTGGCGCTATTCTTGCCGACTCTTCTAGAGAACCTTTCTTCAAGGATGTTTTCCATTCCGTGTAGGGCTATGTTAGCCAGCAGGGGAGAAATTACTCCGCCTTGAGGAGTTCCTTCATCTGTGGGAAACAATTTCCCCCCATCCATCACTCCAGATTTAAGCCAAGCTTTAACTTGCTTTCTGAATGTAGGTGAAGTTTGAAGTTTATCCAGCAGTTTTGAGTGGTTGATTCGATCGAAACACTTTTCAATATCAGCGTCTAATACATACTTAGATTTTTGGCAGATGCTGTTAAAGATTGCTGATATTGCATCATGAGCCGACCTACCTGGTCTAAACCCGTATGAGTTTGGCTCAAATTTAGCCTCCCATTCCGGTTCTAGCGCCATTTTCAGCAGGGCTTGCTTTGCTCTTTCCTCTATTGTCGGTATTCCCAGGGGTCTTTTTTCATCTTTTCCTGGCTTAGGTATCCAAACCTTTTTGGTGGGTTGGGATTTATCGTTAAATTTAAGCTTTTGTGCCAATTTAACCTTTTGGTGATTGCGGAGGCGCGATACACCATCTACTCCAGGAGTATTTTTACCCTGATTATCTTGGGTCACTTTCCTGACCGCTAAAACCTTAGAGTACCAAGAGGTAGTCAACAGCCTTTGTAACTTGCGGACTGCCTTAACGTCACCACGTTCAGAGGCTCGATAAATTCTCTTTTGAAGCTTGAAAACATATCGCTGGGCTTTACCCCAGTTTATTGTTTCCCATCCATACATCGGCTTTTCAACCGTGTCCATGACTTTTTAACCTCTACTGAATTGTTTATCTCCAAATCACCGTGATTCCGTCTGCATATCCTTTAGCTTTCCTAAAGGCATTAGCTTCTGAATCAATCTTTCCCTCTGTTGCCATCCGGCTGATTACCTTCTCGACTATCGACCTTTTCGAGAGACAACAAAGGGTTACTTCGTTCCTAGCTCCTGCTTTGCGACTGGGTTAGAGTCCTACTATCCACCGGGTTTCTTTGGGGATGCCTCTAGGTCAAATTTCGAGTTGCCTAGCCCTTATCCTTGCCTTTTGGCTCAGCCAATAACCTGTGTAGGCTGTTGTCAGTCACGATGGTTCAGACGTAATGTTCAGATGAACTTACTCATGCCAATCTCTGCTAGAAGGGATTCTCTGTCAGGTTCAGAGTGACCTCCGTTATTCCCCGCTTCACCAGGCGTGATAATCAGTCTTACCAGTGGGGGAATCGCATCTCCTTGCATCTGGGAGAAGGGAATTGATTCTAAATCTTTGTTAAGAGTTTGTTTTGTCTTAACTTTCTTTAACATCTCACCCTCTCAGGAGCTAAGTTGTCAAGGTTCAGTAAGTATGTTTACTTATCCTTGTGAACGACACCCAATCTAAGAAGACTGGTTTCTCGCTCAACGAATCGCACCGAAATACCTCACGTCAGGATCTCCGCCAACACGACCGACTAAAGTTACAACATTGAGAGTCATATTCAATTACCAGTACGGCTGTACTCATTATTTATTTATCTACTTTAACCAATTGAGGGTACAATTCAAGATTCAGGTTGCATCTACCGAAAAGAAATATTTCTAGTTTGACTAGACGCAGGATAGAAAACGTAATAAAATCCTGCACGGTTAGGTTACAGTCCTACAAAAAGCATCTCTTGTTTGGGGGCAAAAAGCGCGTGGGTCTTTTTAATCGCTTATCCATCTCTCGTGACATGGGTATCGACCTCGGTACCGCAAATACATTAGTCTATGTGTCCGGTAAAGGTATAGTTCTCCAGGAACCTTCAGTGGTCGCCATTGACAAAGATACAGGCGAAGCATTGGCGGTGGGAGAAGAAGCGAAAAAAATGTTGGGGAGATGCCCGGGGAACGTGGTGGCGTTGCGTCCGCTGCGTGATGGGGTAATTGCTGATTTTGATAGTGCTGAGTTAATGCTGAAGCACTTTATCAAGCGGGTCAACGAAGGTCAAGCCTTAGTACAACCGCGAATAGTAATTGGAATTCCCAGTGGAGTAACAGGGGTAGAACGACGAGCCGTAATGGATGCGGCGCTGCAAGCGGGCGCTAGAGATGTAAGATTAATTGATGAGCCAGTGGCAGCGGCTATTGGTGCGGGGCTACCTGTGGCTGAACCTACGGGTAACATGATTATCGATATTGGCGGTGGGACTACGGAAGTGGCTGTACTGAGTTTGCAGGGTACGGTGCTGAGTGAGTCGGTGCGTGTCGCTGGAGATGAACTGAATGATTCGATTATTCAGTACATGAAAAAGGTGCATAATCTAGTGATTGGGGAAAGAACGGCGGAAGAAATTAAAATTCAAATTGCTTCGGCTTATCCCACAATTGCTGATGAAGATTCGATTATGGAAGTCAGGGGTTTGCATTTGCTCTCTGGGTTGCCGAGAACTGTGACAATTAAAGGGCCAGAAATTCGGGAAAGTATGTCTGAACCTTTGGCGGTAATTGTAGAAGCAGTGAAGCGGACTTTGGAAAGAACTCCTCCCGAATTAGCAGCAGATATCATTGACAGGGGCATCATGTTAGCAGGGGGCGGGGCTTTGCTCAGAGGTTTAGATACTTTGATCAGCCATGAAACAGGAATTGTGGTTCATGTGGCAGCAGATCCTTTGAGTTGTGTAGTTTTAGGTACAGGACGGGTGCTAGAAAATATCAAACAACTCGATCGCGTATTTAGTGGTCGCTCTCGCAATTTATAACCCAAAGCTCTTTCACTCCGAATAAAGACTACTATCTATGGATACGTTACGCCGTTGGTGGGATCGAAATTGGTTGCAAATGGCACTGATAGGCTTGGTAATCAGTGTTGCTTGGTTTGCTAGACAAACTCAAGGCGGAAGTTTATTTGAAGTCTATCAGTTGCTTACTCGTCCATTTCAATCTAATCCAAGTAAGCAAGAACTTTTAACTAATGCCAAAGTGTTGGAAATGGAGGCAAAGTTACAACAAATCGAAAAGGAAAATCAAAAACTGCGAGAACTTTTGGGTTATGTATCCAAAGATAAGAAGCAGGCAATAGCGGCTCCGATTGTAGGTCGCAGTGCGGATCATTGGTGGCAACAAATTACTCTTGGTCGGGGAAGTAAGGATGGGATCAAAGTGGATTTTGTCGTTACTGCGCCCGGGGGTCTGGTGGGGAGGGTAAGTAGTGTAACTGATAATACTGCAAGAGTGTTGTTGATTAGCGACCCTAGCAGTCGTGTGGGTGTGATGATCAACCGCAGCCGTTTTATGGGAGTGATGCGGGGTAAATCAGGAAACAAGGCGGTAATGCAGTTTTTTGAGCGAGTTCCCGATGTCCGTCGTGGGGATGTGGTGATTACTTCCTCAGCTAGTGAGCTATTTCCTTCAGGAATACCTGTGGGGCGTGTGGAGTCAGTGAATTTAAGTCAAAGCCCAGCGCCAGAAGCTCTGATTGCGCTCATCTCTCCGACAAGTTCCTTAGAATGGGTAGCTGTTTATCCAGTGGGAAAAAATACTAATTCTGAAACTTCTCAAGCCAGTTCTAAATAACTAATTTTGAGGAACTCAAATTGTTGTCCTGGCCTCGTTAGAAGTTGATCGGAAAAACAAGCAAGGAAAATATAAAAGAGACTGACAACTAAACAGCGAATGATTCAGATTTCTCGTTTGCCTTATTATGGTCGTCAATTGCTGAATTGGGGCGTGACAGCTTGTTCGGTAGTTGTCTGTACGTTAATTTTGCCGACTCGACTACCGGGGATGGAATTGTTGGGGCTTGGCCCAAATTGGTTGTTGATCTGGGTGGTGGCTTGGAGTGTGAAGCGGAGTATTTTACAAGGTGCGATCGCTGGTCTGGCTTTAGGTTTAATTCAGGATGGGATGACAGGACCGCATCCTTCTCATACGCTCAGTTTGATCTGTGTGGGAATTTTAACGGCGATGATGAAAAAACAAAGGTATGTACAAGAAGATTTTATTTCTGTAGCATTAATTGTATTTGGGATGACTGCGGTGGCGGAAACAGTACTGGCACTTCAGTTTAGTCTGGTGGGCGATCGCACTTTGGCTCAAATTTGGACAGAACATCAACAAATAGCTTTATCGAGTGCGATTCTCAGCAGTTTATGGGCTCCAATTCTTTATTATCCATTAAGTGTTTGGTGGGAAAAGATGAATTGGATAGAAAATAATGCGTAGGGGCAATTCATGAATTGCCCCTACGGGTAATGGGTAATGGGTAGTAGGTAGTGTGATATAAAAAGTAAAAATTTGAGATAAAAATTGTTAATCAGAATAGAAAAGGAAAAATAGAATTACTAACTACCAACTACCAACTACCAACTATCAACTACCAACTACCAAACAATTGATCGGAAAATGAATGATTTTGACTCCAGCATGATGCGTCGATGTCTGGATTTAGCCCGTAAAGCCCTGGGAAAAACTGCTCCTAATCCAATGGTGGGGGCGGTGGTGGTGCAAAATGGACAAATTGTCGGCCAGGGGTATCATCCGGGGGCGGGTCAGCCACACGCGGAGGTGTTTGCTTTGCGGGAGGCTGAGCATTTGGCGCGGGGTGCGACGATTTATGTGAGTTTGGAACCTTGTAATCACTACGGGAGAACGCCGCCTTGTACGGAGGCGCTGATTGCAGCGGGGGTGGCTAAGGTGGTAGTCGGGATGGTAGACCCGAATCCGCTAGTTTCCGGTACGGGAATTGACAGGTTGCGCGAAGCTGGGATAGAAGTAGTAGTAGGGGTGGAAGAGGAAGCTTGTCGCCAATTAAATGAAGCTTTTGTACATCGCATTTTATATAAACGTCCGTTTGGGATTCTGAAATATGCGATGACTTTGGATGGGAAAATTGCCACAACTAGGGGACATAGTTCTTGGATTACAGATTTAGCGGCGCGTGGTGTGGTACATCAATTGCGGGCTGCTTGTGATGCGGTGATTGTGGGTGGGAATACGGTGCGTTTGGATAACCCTCATTTAACGAGTCATCAAGTGGAGGCGCGAAATCCTTTGCGGGTGGTGATGACTCGGAGTTTGGAGTTGCCGGACAATGCTTATTTGTGGGAGACGGAGGCGGCTGCTACTTTGGTTTTAACTCAAGTAGGAGCAAATCCCGATCTGCAAAAGTTACTTTTGAGAAAGGGTGTGAATGTAGTTGAGTTAGATTCTTTAACTCCAGCTAGAGTTATGTCTTATTTATATGATTTAGGGTTTTTATCGGTGTTGTGGGAATGTGGGGGAGTTTTGGCAGCTTCGGCGATCGCAGAAGCTGCTGTTCAAAAAGTAATGGCTTTTATTGCCCCAAAAATTATCGGTGGGGATGGCGCACCTTCTCCTGTGGGTGATTTAGGTTTCCAAAAGATGACAGAAGCTTTAACTCTGGAAAGGGTTAGTTGGCGAACTATTGGCCCAGATTGTCTGATGGAAGGTTATCTACCTTTAGGCAGGCAGGAGGCAAAAGGAATCCTCATAAATTAATTTAGGGATGAGTTTTAGATAATTTCAGTTATTTTCGCAAGCCAGAAGATCTACAGCAGCAAGATGTGGAATAGACTAGCAAAAGATGTTTGAATTTACCCTTTTAACTTTATTTGTCGGTAGCCTTGGTGTCCAGGCAACAGCTTTGGGTGGATGGATGCGCTGGTATCAGTCAGTGCTGGAAAAAGAGGAACAGGAGGAAGAAACTTTGACCCGTTATGAATCCAAGATAAACACCGAGATGGAAATGCTTGGGCAATCTCATCATATTTCGCCCCCTGGAGTACCCCAGGGAATACCGCAGGGAATACCTCGTGAATTGCGTTTAACTGGTTGGGAGTTTAAAATTGTTCGGGCTAATCGAGATATTTTTCGCGATCCGGCAATTTTACAGCGTTTGTGTGAGGAAGAGGGAGAGGCTGGTTGGATTTTATTAGAAAAGCTGGATGACCGTCGGGTAAGATTTAAGCGTCCGGTGGCTTTACGAGATTTAATTAAACCGGAAAGGCTGGCTATTGACCCTTACAGAACTCAGTATGGCCCTTCTAACAAACCCTTTGTTATTTTGGGGATGGTGGCGGCTTTAGGAGCTATTATTTTACCTGCTTATTTGGCTTTTGCTCTAGTGTCAAATACTTTGTATAATTCCAGCCGGAATTTTACTCAACCTACGGGAGTTTCTACTCCTAGACCACTAGAACCTATTGATTAGTTATCAAGAAACCCGGTTTTTCTGACTACTCTAACGCTGAAATAATGGAATTACGTGAAAAAACCGGGTTTCTGTGTAAATGATTAAAGGATTTGTGATAAAAATTGCTTGGTTCGTTCTTCTTGGGGGCGTTGGAAAAATTGGTCGGGGGTGGCTTCTTCTACTATTAAACCACTGTCCATGAGAATAACGCGATCGGCTACTTCACGGGCAAATCCTACTTCATGAGTAACTACTACCATTGTCATTCCGCTTTGGGCTAAGGTTCGCATGACATCGAGTACTTCTCGCACCATTTCTGGGTCTAGTGCTGATGTGGGCTCGTCGAATAACATGATTTTAGGCTGCATGGCGAGGGCGCGGGCGATCGCAACTCGTTGTTGTTGTCCTCCTGAAAGTTGGGCGGGATATTTGGCAGCTTGTTGCAATATTCCGACTCTTTCTAATAGTTGCATTGCGGTTTCTTGGGCTTGTTTTTGCGATCGTTTCCGTACCCAAATTGGTGCTAAGGTGATGTTTTGCAGGACGGTTAAATGCGGGAATAGGTTAAATTGTTGAAATACCATTCCTACTTCTCGGCGAATTGTGTCAATATTACGAGTGTTATTATTGAGGGTTATTCCGTCGATTTCGATGCGTCCTTTTTGGTATTCTTCTAAGGCGTTGAAGGTGCGAATAAAGGTGGATTTACCGGAACCTGATGGGCCCATTAATACGACTACTTCGCCTTTGTTGACGGTGAGGTTAACGCCTTTGAGGACGTGAAATTGTCCGTAGTATTTGTGTACGTTTTGGGCGATGATGATTGGGTTTTGTTCTGGCATTTTGGTTGACCTCTAGAGTTTAAAAGATTGATTGAGAATTGATGAGTTTAATAACTATGAATTACAAAGTGTAAGGAACGGGGAATTAAGTTAGTGCAGAACTGTACTATGTAAAAAATATACTGCTGTCTTTGGATTGCTTGAAAATATGGATTTCAGCCGCTATATCCAGTCTCTTAAAAAAAGCCTACAACGAGGTAGCGAACGTACCAATTATCCAGCATTAAAAGCTATTTTGGATAATTCGGCACAAGAGATAGAGGCATTTATAGAAGAAAAAGGGAATAAGGCTGGTATTCCTGATTTTACGGTAAGAAGGCGAGATTTGCTAGTAGGTTATGTAGAAGCTAAAGAGATTGGGTTAGATTTAGATGTGATTGAAAAATCAGAGCAATTAGAACGATATCGAGAGTCTTTTTCTAATCTGATTTTGACTAATTATCTGGAATTTCGCTGGTATGTGGAAGGGAAAAAGCGATTGACGGCTTTTTTGGGAGAACGCTATAAAAATGATCTTCAACTTGTCGATGTTTCCGAACAGAGAAGTACTGCTGAATTAATTAATAGTTTTCTCAATTTTACTGGTGAAACTATCACTAGTCCAGAGGAACTGGCTAAACAAATGGCAAGGTTAACAAAGGCGATTAAATATGCTGTTTCGGAAGCTTTGAAGTTGGAAACGGAAGCGGGGGAGTTACATCAGCTTCAGCGAGGTTTTAAAGAAGTTTTACTTCCTGATTTGGATGATGCTGCTTTTGGGGATATGTACGCCCAAACTATTTCTTATGGGTTGTTTGCGGCGAGAGTTGGACATCAACAAAATCCGGGTGGTTATCCTTTTGAACGACGGACAGCTGGGTTATTTATTCCGCCGACTAATCCATTTTTGAAAAGGTTGTTTGATACGGTTGTTGATACTGATGCTATTAGTAAGATTAACTGGGCTGTTGATAATTTAGTGCAATTATTAGCCCAAGTTGATATGGGTAATATTCTGGAAAATTTCGGTCGTCGCACTCGTCAGGAAGATCCGGTTGTCCATTTTTATGAGACGTTTCTCGCTGCTTATGATGCTGCACTGCGTAAGAGTCGCGGGGTTTATTATACTCCTGAACCTGTAGTTTCTTTTATCGTTCGTTCTGTTGATTTGATTCTTAAAGATCGGTTTAATTTACCTTTGGGGTTGGCGGATAATGCTAAGGATAAAGTTACGCAACAACCAAGGGTGCAAATTCTCGATCCAGCGACGGGGACGGGAACTTTTCTTTATGCGGTGGTGAATCAAATTTACCAGAATTTAGAAGAGATGGGTTTGGCTAGGAGTTGGAATGATTATGTTAAAAGTAATCTTTTATCTCGATTATTCGGTTTTGAGTTATTAATGGCTCCTTATAGTATTGCACACTTAAAGCTGGGGTGGCAATTGCAAAATTTGGGGTATGAGTTTACGGCTAAACAAAGGTTAGGAATTTATCTGACAAATACCTTAGATGAAGCTTTGAAACAGTCAGAGGTTTTGTTTGGTCAATTTGTGGCAAATGAGGCGAATGAGGCGGCGAATATTAAGCGGGATGTTCCGGTAATGGTGGTTTTGGGTAATCCTCCTTATTCGGGACATTCTGCAAATAAGGGGGAATGGATTGATAGTTTGGTGCGAGATTATTATCAGGTGGATGGTTTACCTTTAGGAGAACGTAACCCTAAATGGTTGCAAGATGATTATGTGAAATTTATTCGGTTTGGACAATGGCGAATTAATCAAACTGGTTTTGGGGTTTTAGCTTTTGTGACGAATCACGGTTATATTGATAATCCGACTTTTCGGGGAATGCGTCAAAGTTTGATGCAGAGTTTTAGCGATATTTATATTTTGGATTTGCATGGAAATGCGAAAAAGAAGGAAGTTTGTCCTGATGGTTCACCGGATCAAAATGTGTTTGATATTCAGCAAGGTGTGAGTATTGGGATTTTTGTTAAGGAACCGGGAAAATCTGTACCTGCGCGAGTTTATCATGCTGATTTGTGGGGAAGTCGTGCTGATAAATATGAAAATCTAAATCGTTTGAATGTTGATACTGTTGAATGGGAAAATGTTCAACCTAATTCACCTTTTTACTTATTATCACCTCAGAACAGAGTTTTACAGAAAGAGTATAATGAAGGTTGGAAAATTACAGATATTATGCTTGTTAACTCTGTTGGTATAGTAACAGCACGAGATTCTTTAACAATCAAATGGTCTGCTGAGGAAGTTGAAAGTACTGTGAGAGATTTTGTATCGCTTCCCGTAGAAGAAGCAAGGCAAATATATAGCTTGGGAAATGATACACGAGATTGGAAAGTTTCACTTGCACAAGCTGACATTCGTAAACATGGGATTGAAAATAAACATATTGTACCGATACTTTATCGACCATTTGATGAGCGTTATACTTACTATACCGGACTGACACGAGGTTTTATTTGTATGCCTAGAAGTGAAGTCATGAGGCATATTGTCAATAAGATAAATTTAGTACTTATAACAACCCGTAAAACAGTAGATGAGTGGGGAACATTAGTAAATCAATATATTTGTAGTCATAAATCCTGCGCTGCATACGACATAAATAACATTTTCCCTCTCTACCTTTACCCCGACACTGAAAACGAGCAAGGTAACTTATTCACTGAACGAACTCCCAATTTATCATCAAAATTTCTCAGCGCCATTCGGCAAAAACTGGGTTACATTCCTACGCAAGAAGCGATTTTTTATTACGCTTACGCTATCTTTCACTGTCCTACCTATCGCCAACGTTACGCGGAATTTCTGAAAATTGATTTTCCCCGTTTACCTTTGACTAGCGATGATGATCTTTTCGGAAGTTTGGCGCAAAAAGGGGAAGAATTAGTTAAACTGCATTTGATGGAATCGAAAAAACTGAATAAGTTAATCACCAAATATCAAGGTGATAGTGATGATGCTGTGACTCAAGTTACTTATAAAGAGACTGAACAGCGAGTTTATATTAATAAAGAGCAATATTTTGCGGGTATTCCCCCGGAAGTTTGGGAGTTTAAGATTGGTGGATATCAGGTTTTAGAGAAGTGGTTGAAGGATCGGAAAAATGCGAGGCGGAGTTTGTCTTTTGATGATATTTTACACTATCAACGGGTTGTGGTGGCGCTGAAGGAAACTAGGGAAATTATGGGAGAAATTGATGAGTTGATTCCTGGGTTTCCTTTGGAATGAGTTAAATTTTAACCGCAGATGAATGTAGATTTAAATCTTGCATCAGCCCCACAATCCGCCTGCGAATCAATTCGCAGGCTAATAGCGAAACTCCTCTAAAGAGGACTAATATCATGTCGGGTCGATTACCCATAATTAGAGCTTGCTGAAAAAGTCTGTTGGTGAGGGTAGGGACACGGCATAATTAACTTTATCTGTTTGTCCAAAATATTTATGATGCCGTGTCCCTACGCAACTCTGCGTCTGTGCGGTTCAATATTCTTTCTATCTTTGTCCTACACCTAATTGCTTTTCTAACCTCCGACTCGCTAAAGACATCGAATAACAAAATACCCAATAAATCACCCCCACAAATAAGTAAACTTCGGCATATTTTCCGAGAAATTCTGGTTGCGCTAAGATCGATCGCGCCATCCCCGTCAATTCCAGCAATGCAAAAATTGCTAACAATGATGTGTCTTTAAATAATCCAATAAATTGCCCAACAATTGAGGGAATTGCTACTTTCAATGCTTGGGGTAAAACTATTAATGAGGTAATTAAAACCGGATTTAATCCTAATGCTTTGGCTGCTTCTTTTTGTCCGCGAGGAACTGCTTGTAACCCGCCTCGGACGTTTTCTGCCATGTATGCGGCGCTGAAGAGGGTGAGTCCTGCGATCGCTCTCACCACCCGATCTAATCTCCAATCTGATGGTAAAAATAAAGGTAACATTACCTGCGCTATAAACAAAATACCAATTAACGGTAATCCCCGAATTAGTTCAATGTAAATAATACTGAATATCCGCACTACTGGCAGGTCGCTTTGTCTTCCTAATGCTAACACAATGCCTAAAGGAAAACAAAGTACAATGCTAATAATTGCTAAGATTAACGTTAATAATAAACCTGTCCATAAGTCGCTACCAACTGGTTTTAATCCGAACCCTCCGCCAATTAACCACATCACTAGGGGAAAAGATAGCGCCCAAATTAAGGGAAGCCAACTAATTATTTGAGCAAAAAACCGTTTAGTTAATGCTCCCCAAGTTACCCCAGTAAGTGTAATAATAATTCCGACGATTGTCCAAATTCGCCAAGTTAAATCAACGGGATAACGACCCACTAAAAACAAGCGTAAATTTGTGGTGACAACTGTCCATTGTGCTTGGTTAAATCCCCAATATAAGAAGTTCTTTCCAAAGATAAATATTATACAAAGGCAGAGCAGAGTTAATAAACTGTTGTACCAAGTGTTAAACAGGTTTTTTAGTAACCAGTTGAGGGTTCTACTTCTGATTTTTAAGGGTGGAGAGTTATTGCCATCATTCATGTTCACTAAGATTTGATGAATGTTATAATATTATGCTTAATGGAGCATAGTTTATTATCGGATAATCTCCTTTAGCTTTCAAGGCTTAACACAAATCTTATGGCAGAATTACCGGAAGAAGCTCTAACTATTGCTTTTAACTTGGAAAAGCGATTGCTGCAATTAACTTATCAAGCTAGTAATTTGGGATTTCGGATTTGGGAAGAGTTTGGGGAAACAGATGCAAGTATTGCTGATTTAGATCTGCTACAAAACGTTACGGAACAAGCTAGGGCTAATTATACAAGGCTGACTAAACAGTTGTTTGAAATGGCGGCTTCTCGATCGAAGTCTCATTTGATGACGATGGATTCTTTATCTCATTATTGTCACTCAATGGAAGGAAATATAAACGAATTGTCGGTGACGATCGCAAAAATCCAAAACAATCAGCGATTCTGATAATTTCAGTTAATCCTCCTATCTTTCTTTTATTTGTATCCGGCGATTGGAGAAATTCAAGAGTAAAGAAATACTCAAACTAATTGTCAGATATGTTATCATGATAATTAGGATAACTTCTACGGCTCTGCCAGTAATATTGTTGGTGGTAGAAGCGATCGCATAAATATCAGGAAAGCCGATCGCAATTGCTAAACTAGAATTTTTCGCTAAATTTAAATACTGACTGGTTAATGGGGGAATAATTACTCTTAAAGCTTGAGGAAAAACTACTAACCGCATTAATTGTAAAGGTTTTAATCCTAGCGATCGCGCCGCTTCCCATTGTCCTTTTGGTACTGCTTGAATACCACCGCGAATAATTTCGGCAATAAACGCACCTGTATATAAAGTTAAACCTAAAATTAAAGTTAGAAATTCTGGATAAAGTGCGATTCCTCCCGGAAGTTGTAAACCGCGATTTGATAAAGCAAATATGCCAAATAAGGAGATAGAATTTCCTGGTTGCGGTAACTTCAAGAAAAAGGCAAAATACCAAAATAAAAGTTGTAATAATAAAGGAGTATTGCGGAGAATTTCTACATAAATCATTGCCAAGTTTCGGACTAACCAATTATCAGAAAGTCGCGCCACTCCGACAATAATTCCCACAATACTTGCTGAAACTAGACCGATCGCCATTACCCGCAATGTGTTTATTAAACCAACAAATAAAGCGGCGGCGAAAGTATCAGTAGATTTATAATTAACTATTGTCTCACCAATATCAAAACCAGCTTGTAAATTCAGGAAATCAAAGCCAAACTGCAAACCTAATTGTTGTAAATTTACTGTAAAATTTGACCATAAAAATATAGCTAGAATTATTACTAGCAGGATTAACAATATTTGTGCAAACCAGCGCCAAAAACGGCTATTATTCCACATAAATCAGGCTTTAGCGAAAAGGAGGAGCATAGAGTAAGCCTTTTTTTGTCCACAGGTTGTTTAGACCTCGGTCTAATTTTAAGGCTGTATTTGGCCCTAAATTACGGTTATAAATTTCCCCGTAGTTACCTACAGATTTAACGATCCGCACCGTAAAATCATTAGTTAAACCTAAACCTTTACCTAAACCTCCTTCTACTCCTAAAAACCTACGGAATAACGGATCTTTACTACTGATTAATTGCGTCACATTTTTAGAATTTACACCTAGTTCTTCAGCTTCAATTAAGGTGTAAACTACCCATCTCACAATATTAGTCCAACGAGTGTCACCTTCGGCGACTGCGGGGGCTAATGGTTCTTTGGACATTACCACATTTAAGATTTCATGATCTTGAGGGTTTGGTAATGCTGTGCGACGGGAAAGTAATTGCGATCGATCTGAAGTTACCGCATCACAACGACCTTCTGCATAAGCAGTATAAGCTGTATTTACATCTTCAAAAACTACGGGTTGATAAGGTAGTCCTCGACGACGCATTTGATCGGCAAGGTTTTGTTCGTTTGTCGTCCCTGTTTGGGTACAAATTGGTTTACCTTTGAGGTCTTCGAGTTTTTTCAACCCACTATTTTTCCGCACCATCATGCCTTGTCCGTCGTAAAAAATTACGGGGGCAAATTCCATTTTTACCGAAGTATCTCTTCCCAAAGTCCAAGTAGTATTTCGACTCAGAACATCTACTTCACC
This sequence comes from Floridaenema aerugineum BLCC-F46, assembly GCF_041929345.1. Lineage (NCBI taxonomy): Bacteria > Bacillati > Cyanobacteriota > Cyanophyceae > Aerosakkonematales > Aerosakkonemataceae > Floridanema > Floridanema aerugineum. The sequence goes on along the minus strand of NZ_JBHFNQ010000271.1, from coordinate 1,834 downwards.
TGTTTGAACGGCGGTAAATCTTTCTTTGGCATTCAGGTTGCGGAATTGAACGGCGTTAGGATTGTTAAATATGGCAGCTGCGATCGCTCGACAAATATCCACATCTAATCCAGCATATCTCCCATCTGCGCGAACAAAACTAAAACCAGGCAATTCCCCACTAACACCACAAATTAGTTTGCCACGATTTTTTATTGTCTCTAACCGACCTTTAGCTTGTTGTGTAGCACTCCCATCTTGTGTAACGGCAGTTTTTCTCTGGGCCCCACTACAACTAATTAGGGTCAACAATATTGGTATTGTGATTAGTATACTGCAACACCATCTAGGCATATATTTTGTGCTTATTTTCTCCTTTGCTTTCCCTACTAAATTGAGAGTAAGAGAGATAAATGTAACCTAGTTTACAACTAGTGGCTTTCTTGCCAACCAGATTGACGTTCTTGGGCTAAATCACGAATCAGGGTTAATTTTGAGTGCAGGTAGTCGCTCAAAACATCTGCGTCGTTATTGCTCAAAGAACCTTGATTTTTCAATTGTTTGAGCAGCCATTGGACTAAACTAGCGTCATCTAGCTTTAGCAGTATATTTGATTGGGTATCTTCAATCAAAGACCAAATTTGTCGGAGCATATACGGAGTCATGGAATCTCCTCTTAACTATTGCTTTATGTTTTAAGATAGCCAATAATTGTCATACCAAACAGTAGACAACACAAGTTGAAACAAGATTTACAAATCGCTTAATAAATCGAACAATTTCTTGATTAGAACTGAGTCAGTGCTGATTGAGTCCTGTCTCAATCCCTAGAAGCTATATCTGATGGAGAATAGGGAACTCGAATCCCTGACCTCTGCGGTGCGATCGCAGCGCTCTACCAACTGAGCTAATTCCCCATTTACCTAGTTTTTTGGCGATTCCAAGTCTTTTAGCGACGAGTAAACGACTTTTAACCATCAAAAATTTATTTTAACATTCTGTGACGGTTGGTTGAAATTTTTCTTGAGAAAACACTTGCTGGATGCGTTCCAATTCCAAATCCCAAAAATAATCTACAGTCCAATTAGCTTGACGCTGCATTATATGAAATGGGTAGGTATTTGCTACTCCTACCACCTGCATTCCGGCGCGTTTAGCAGAGGTAATACCAGCTGGGGTATCTTCAATTGCTAAACATTCTGAGGGTTGCAAGTCAAGATTTTCAAATTCGTGGTTTAATAATTCGATCGCCAGTAAGTAACCATCTGGTTCTGGTTTACTAACTTTTAAATCATCGCTGGTAGACATTACCGAAAAGTATTGCGTCAAGTTAGCCCGACTTAATACTACTTCAACGTCCGATCGCACTGCCCCCGTCACCAAGCCAATTTTCAGATTAGCGGCTTGTATTTTGTGAATAAAGTCTTCCAAACCAGGATATATCGGCAATTCTGCCATTTCTGCAATCCGTTCTTGGTAAGCTTGAGCTTTGCGGGAAATTAGCTGATTGAGGTAACTTTCTGTAAGTACTCGACCTCGACGGGAGAAAAGGTCGCTCAGACAAGCGCGATCGCTTCTTCCCAGACAAATTTGCCGAAATTCGCCCCGTTTCGGTCGCAGATTCTCTGCAATTAAAATCTCCTCAATCAGCTGCTCATGAATTGGCTCATCGTTGATGATGATACCGTTAAAATCAAACAAAACTGCCTTAAGAGCCATTCGACTTTAGATTTTAGATTGTTTATGGGTACGTTGTTGGGGGGTTTTTTGAAAAAAATAGAATAAAAACCAACAAACAAAAATAAAAAAACCAAAAATTAATAAAATTAAAAATTAATTTGTTTAAAAAAAAAGG
>NZ_JBHFNQ010000270.1:0-40897 GCF_041929345.1 Floridaenema aerugineum BLCC-F46 | reverse complement strand
CTGAAGAAAAAGTAAGGTCGGCTCGACCTGAACTTAACGCCTGTGGACAAGTTGGTGCCGACACCCTTGGTTGAAGCAGGAAGAAAACACCAGATCGGATTAACAAGTTTAGTTAGGTTTGGATAAGTTTTTCAGAGCAGTTGTCCCAAGAGTCCCAAGAGTCCCAAGAGTCCCAAGAGTCCCGCCTGCACCCTTCCCTCACCAAAATGTCCCGATCGATTAGCGATCGCCCAAGAGAGGCGGAAAAATTTTAAAATATAAGTCTAAACTTTGCTATTTGAATTAATCTAAGTATTATGGCGATTATTGCGCTGAGAGCTTGGTATCTCCAGAAGTATGAGCCACTCAAAGAACTGGAGAAACGTCCCCATGATTTGCGCCTCAGTCAAAAAAGTTTGTTAAAGTCGGGGTTGCGGGCAGATTTTTTGGAAGATAGCCAGGAAGTCAAGCGATCGCCTTGGTTTGAGAGATACTTGGAGGGGGAAACCGTAGAATTTTACATTGAGGGTAGTGGCGGCTATGCCATTGCCAACATTGATTTAAGTAGCCATGAGATATATTTCACCAAACAATCGGTGATGGCGGATTTAGAACCGACGATTTTTCTGTGTTATCAAAAAGAATATGCTTCGGCGAGTGAGGCTTTGCGGGAAGGGTTGGAAAACAGCATAGAAAAATTGAATGAGCGATCGCGTTTAACATTAAAACTGGTAGAATCTCAGCGTCCCACAGATAGCCCGCTGCGGTTGAGTGAGATTATGATGCGGAAAATCCGTAAAAGCTTGTTGTTTATTGCTGATAGTACACCGATCGCCCGTGTTGAAGGTGAAGGAACGCCAGCACAATTAATTCCTAGTCCGAAAGTTTGCTTAGAACTGGGTTATGCGCTACAAAGCAAGCGTAGTGAACAAATTTTGTTAGCGCAGATGGAAAGACCGGAAATGAGGGGACAGTTTCCCTTTGACTTGCCAAGATACCAAAGATTGTCGTTTAAAGATGCCACAGAATTAGAGAAAATGCTGCCAAGTGCGATCGAAGCGCAGCTAGCAAGGTATAATTTGTTTTCTTAAGTGGTTAGATTGGGTACTTCCCGAAAATTTTTTCAGATCTGCGAGCAACTTTTGCTCATAAGATGATTCCATACAGTAGAGAATAGTTTTCTATGCCCAGAACTCCTTCTGAATATGCAGTACACCTATTAATCGAAGGTGGTCACAGGGAAGAGGTGCGTTTCCCGACAATTCAAGACTTTCAAAAATGGTATAGCGGGGAACTGGTGCCAAAATCTGCCTCCCATGACTTTATTAACGTACCAATTAAAAACATTCAGGGAGAATACATGGTGGTACGACCATCCCGTGTGCTGGCGATTCGAGTAGAACCGATTTTCACATCCAGTATTGACCGAGAAGCTTGATTGATGATTAATACGCTAGGTTCTTTCGCCCTTAGTTTGGGCATTGTATTGGCTCAAATCCCAAGTCCGACAAGGCTTACTCCTAACAGTAACTTAGCACTGCAACCAATTAGGGAAGCACAGGAGCAACAATTAGGTTTAGACGATCGCTTGTGGGGTAGTCCCGGTCAAAGGGGAGATAAACAGGCGTTATTAACCTCTATTGACAATAGCCTGCAATTTTTGCGCTCGTCTAAAGCTGCAGCAGCTTACGCCAAGTATCCCGTACCAGGAATTACTTTAGATCGAGTGCGACGCAGTTTGGTGAGGTTTCGCCAATTGGTAGTTAATTCCAATTCCCCAGAAGAATTACAAGCAGCGGTAGCTAGGGAGTTTGTCTTTTACCAATCTGTTGGTCACGATCGAAGAGGAACCGTGACATTTACAGGCTACTATGAGCCAATTTATCAAGCTAGTTTGACCCCGGATGAAACTTACCGCTATCCCATTTACCGCCGACCACCTGATTTTGAAAGTTGGCAACGTCCTCACCCAACTAGGTTAGAACTGGAAGGCAAAGACGGTTTACAGGGTTCAACAGGTCGATTAAGAGGGTTAGAACTAGCTTGGTTGAGCGATCGCTTAGAGGCTTTTCTGATTCACATTCAAGGTTCTGCCCGTCTGCAATTACCCGATGGCAGAATCATGAGTGTTGGCTATGCAGGTAAAACCGATCATCCTTACCTTAGTGTAGGTAGAGAACTGGCAAAAGATGGCAAATTACCGCTATCTGGGTTATCTATGCCCGTAATGATCGATTATTTTCGCCGTTATCCCCAAGAATTAAGCGTTTATCTACCACGCTATCGCCCGTTTATTTTCTTCCGGGACAGCGGTGGTTCACCAGCAATCGGTTCGACTAACGTACCAGTGACGGCAGAAAGATCGATCGCTACCGATAAAAATTTAATGCCTCCCGGTGCTCTAGCTTTTATTCGCACTCCCCTACCCTTCCCCAATGGCAGAGGTGGCATGGAATTTCGCCAAGTCAGCCGCTTTGTCCTGGATCAAGATGCCGGAAGTGCGATTAAAGGCCCAGGTCGGGTGGATGTGTTCATGGGAACTGGTCAGTTAGCTGGCGATCGAGCAGGCGTAATGAAGAGTAGGGGACAACTTTATTATCTGTTGCTCAAAGAATAGGCTCCAAGGCGACAAGGAAAAAAAGGGTTATATATCCTGTAGAGACGTTGCATGCAACGTCTCTACAGGGTCGTGAAAAAAAGATATTATGGCTGAGCAACCGGACATGATATCAGTTGAATTTCCAACAGAAGACAGCAGGAGGAGTGTAATATGCCAACTATCTTTACACCTGCGCGATCGGCTTACGCCCATCCCGATCAAATTATCCGCAATCCTGATTTTGCCGCTCAACGTACTTATCTTAAACAACTGGCAGATATTTACGAAGCATTGCATAATGAAAACATGATTTAAACAGGTAGTAAAATAAAAAAGTTTTCAAATCAATTTTGGCTTTAGGAAAAAACAAATTCTTCCCTTCTCCCCCGGAAACCTCTGCTCTCTGCTTTTGAGAGTTAATTTTATTCGTAGCAACCAACACTCTACTAATCAGTGTACTCCCTCAAGACCAGTAAAGCTTTTGTGCATTATAAATGAGGCATTTTGAGCCAACCCAAAATAAAGGACAAGGAACAGGCAAGAGGATATGGAGAGATGAGGAGATGGGGAGATGGGCAGTTTCGCAGATATCCAGACAAGGGGAAGGAAAAATCTCCGCGTCTGGAGCGTCCCCGTCTCAGGAGCGTCCTCTTCAACTGGGCTTACCTCCCCACCGTTCGGCTGAGCAAGACGGAAGCCTCCCCACCTCTTCCTCCTTGTTCCCTGTTCTGATTATTAGCCTGCATCAATGAAGACCTATGGAAGCATCCTTTGAAATCACTCTGTTGATGGTCATTACTATCATCGCAGGCATAAGTGCCCAGGTGATCGCAGAATTTTTGAAAGTTCCCAGCATTGTCTTCTTACTTATATTTGGCATTTCTTTAGGGCCAGATGGGTTGGGAGTGTTGCATCCAAACTTGCTGGGTACTGGTTTAGAAGTAATTGTGGCACTCTCGGTAGCTGTAATTCTGTTTGAAGGTGGATTAAACCTGGAATTACGGGAACTGGGAAGGGTTTCTGGTAGTTTGCGGAATTTGGTGACTCTAGGAACCCTAATTACTTTAATTGGCGGTGGAATGGCGGCGCATTGGTTGGGTGAGTTTCCTTGGCCGATCGCTTTCCTTTATGCTTCTTTGGTAGTGGTTACAGGGCCAACTGTGGTTAGTCCACTGCTCAAACAGGTGAAGGTCGATCAATTAGTTGCTACCCTGCTAGAAGGAGAAGGGGTTTTAATTGACCCTGTAGGCGCAATTCTGGCAGTAGTGGTTTTAGATACCATCCTCAACCCCAATGCTAACCCGCTTTTAGCTCTGAGTGGTCTATTCCTGCGCTTGGGTATTGGCGGAATTATCGGTGCTGCTGGTGGTTGGTTGCTGGGTTGGATTCTCAAACGTGCCAATTTTATTTCTGAAGAACTGAAAAACTTAGTAGTTTTAGCGGGTTTGTGGGGTTTATTTACCCTAGCGCAAATGATCCGCAGTGAATCAGGGTTAATGACTACTGTAGTAGCAGGAATTCTTCTGAGAGCTTCTTCTGTTCCCGAAGAACGTTTGATCCGCCGCTTTAAAGGTCAGTTAACTATTCTCAGCATTTCTGTATTATTTATTCTGCTTTCTGCAGATTTGTCGATCGCCAGTTTGTTCGTTTTGGGTTGGGGTAGCGTTTTTACAATTTTGGTATTAATGTTTGTGGTACGCCCAATAAGTATTGCTGTTTGTACCTGGAATAGTGACTTAAATTGGCGACAAAAAGTTTTTGTCAGTTGGATTGCACCCAGAGGAATTGTTTCTGCTTCGGTAGCTTCTTTGTTTGCGATTCTGTTAACTCAAAGGGGATTTAACGGAGGAGATTCTATCAAGGCGCTGGTTTTCCTGACAATTATTATGACTGTGTTTTTCCAGGGATTAACCGCAGGTTTGATGGCTAAATTACTAAAAATTACTTCTACAGAAGCAACTGGTGTGGTAATTGTTGGTTCTCATCCTTTGGGAAGGTTGATTGCGCGAATGTTCCAAGAACGAGGCGAATCAGCAGTTTTGATTGATACAGATCCAGAAGCTTGTAAGTTAGCAGAACAGGAAAATTTGCGGGTTTTCTTAAGTAGCGCTTTGGATATGGAAGTATTAGAAAAAGCTGGATTAGCTACGGCGGGAACGTTTATTTCAATGACTAATAACGGGGAAGTAAATTTAGTGTTGGCGCAAAGAGCAACTGAAGAGTTTTCTCCGCCCAGGGTTTTAGCAGTATTTCCTCGCGATCCTCAATTAAGTAACGACAACAAGAACCATCATAGTAAAATTCAACAAGCTTTTGTGCAACATTTACAAATTAAAAGTTGGAATGAATATTTAAATGATGGCAATGTGAAGTTAGGAGAAACTGAGTTAAAGGAAGAGGGTTTTGCTTTTCAACAAGCACATTTACAAGCGTTAATTCATTCTGGGGAATTTGTGCCTTTGTTGATGGAAAGGGATGAACGTTTGATGATAGTGGCGGCGGTGGAAGAATGGCAGGTTGGCGATCGCATTATCTATCTATTACACGATTTACGACCGAATTTACTCAAGCGTTTATCTGGTGCTAGTCCTTCTTCTCCTTTAACATTAGAAAAATTACCATTAGTCGAAGAAGTGCCAATTCCCTATCCAGTACGAGAACCTTCTTTAGAACAAGCTTAAAGTTGAGGGCAACAATAGGAAGATAGGGATATACACAAATCCAAGAATAAGTAATGACAAGTGACAAATGACAAATTACAAATGACAAATGACAAATTAAACTAAATACTTTGTCCAAAAGGGCAAAATTTCAGGAGAACCATACCAAAGTCCAGGCGATTTAGGAGAATGTCTAACTCCTTCAATAGTGAGATTTTCTGCGCCTTGTAAATGTGCTGCTTCGATCGGTGTAATTCCATCTCCCCAAGTTTCACCGTTACCACAAGTAATTTGATAACTGTTAAAAGCTAACCAACTTCCTTGTTTTCGCGCTCCAAAAATAGATTTTCCGGCAACACAAACATAACGAATTTGCTGATAAAATGCGCCGGGATAGTTGGTGTTGACAAAATCTAAATTACGTTTTGTCCAACGTTCTAAACTAACATGGGGAGTTCCCAAGGTTATGAGTGTGGAAACACAAGATAGAGCACCCCAAAACGGATCTGATTCGCTGGTATCACCATGAATAGTATATGGTTTTTCTCCGATGTAAATTCGGGAAATCCAACCGCCTGCTGAGTGTCCAATTAAGTTAATTTGAGAGGCGTTGTGGTACTTTAATGTTTGTTTTACACTACGATCGAGTCTGCGTAAAATGGGCACCATCGATCGACCTCCCACCGTCGGCAACCAGTCTCTTTTTCGCAATGGTACTGTTACCGTAGGAAAACCAAGTGCTTCCAAGCTTGTCTCTAAGGGGATGTAAGCACTTGCACCTTCAAGATATCCAGGTAAAATAACAGTGGGTAAAGGCATTTTAGTTCTAATTACTCTAATTTCAAGGTTTTGCTGAGAAAGTTGTTTTGAAAAAATATTCTACAGCAGTTGATTATTTAACTTATAGTAAGATTTTATGCTTACTGAGTTAATTTGTTTTTAGTATTTTTACCTAGATTTTTGGCTAAAAAGGATACATGACCTGGAAAACCCTTTGTTACCCTAGAAAAGTAAACAATTAGTCAAAAATTTGTCAATTATCGTGCAAACAGGCACTCTCTACGGAATTAGTGTAGGCCCCGGAGATCCAGAATTAATTACCCTGAAAGGATTAAATTTACTGAAAAGTGTACCAGTTGTGGCTTTTCCAGCGGGAATTGGGGGCAAACAGGGAATAGCACAACGCATTGTTTCTCAATGGCTAAAATCCGATCGGGTGCAGTTAGCTTTGGAGTTTCCCTATCTACAGGATGAAGCGGTTTTAAATTCTGCATGGCAACTGGCGGCGCAGCAGGTGTGGGAATATTTGCAACGGGGTGAGGATGTTGCTTTTGTTTGTGAGGGAGATATTAGTTTTTACAGCACTTTTAATTATTTAGCGGCAACTTTGCAGCAGCAACATCCAGAAGTCAGGGTGCAGACAGTACCGGGAGTTGCTTCGCCAATGGCAGCAGCGTCAGCTTTGGGGCTACCTTTAACTATACGGGATCAACGTTTGGTGATTTTACCTGCGCTTTATCGGGTAGAAGAGTTAGAGGCGGTTTTAAATTGGGCGGATGTGGTGGTGTTAATGAAGGTAAGTTCAGTTTATCCGCAGGTTTGGCAATTGTTAGAGCAAAGAGATTTGTTGCAGTGTAGCTATGTGGTGGAACGGGCAACTTCCGCTGAGCAAGTGGTGTATTATGATTTGCGCGATCGCTCCGAGTTGAAATTGCACTATTTTTCTTTGCTGATCGTCAAGGTGATTAGGGATTAGGGACTGGGGATTGGGGCGGGGTTAGGGGTTAGGGGTTAGGGGTTAGGGAAAAACTCCTCTGTGCTCCTGTGCCCCCCTGCTCAAGAGCTCAAGAGCTCCTGTGCCCCCCTGCTCCTGTGTTAGTCTAAAGTCGCTAACATGAAATGTATTATTAAGGCCAGGATCGATCGCGAAAAAGCTAGCTGAAGTTAACTGCTATGTCTCACCTCTCACCCATGAACACCGTAACTGGAACCATGAATTTGCCGTTAGTTATGGCAGCATTAACCTCTGTGGGGCTGCACTCGCTAATTTGGTTTTATCCACCAGTAGTGCCAATGGCTGATAAAACAACAGCAGCAGCAAGCGATCGACGCAGCGTCAGAGTTGTACAATTAACGCCAGAGGAAATTCTCCGGTTGCCAGAATACGCCCAACAGACAACACAACCGACTTTACCTTTGCCCCAGACACAAACTCCCACCAATCTTTTGCCTAGTTTGCCGCAAGCTCAATCAGAAATTACTTTACCACCACCACCGAGTTTTCCGATTTACAACCCTAATCCTAGCCCTTCCACTCCGGCACCCACTCCAAAGTCAAAAGCTCCAACTTCGCGCCGTCGCACTCCGACTACAGTTCCTAAATCTCCCCAAAGTTCCGCCAGAAATAATCAGAGAAGTAATCAGAGAAATAATCAAACTTCCCAAAATCAAAAACCTGAAACTAATGAAAAACTGACCCTCGAACAATTGAATTTAGAGGCTCAATTGCCAACTCAAAATAACACAAGTACTCAGTCACCACAAACAAATCAATCTCAACAAAATAGTCAAACATCCGGTGGCGAATTTATGCGAGTGTTTGAGCGGTATTTGGCTGAACAAAATAATGGTACTACTTCTGAAACTACTCAAACTCCTGAAACTGAAACTCAAAGTCAGAACAATCAAAATCAAAATAGTGAGCAAACTATTGGGGAATTACTCGATCGCAATCGATTGCAACCAGGTTTAGGCGCTGGTGCAATTAATAATCAAACCGAAAATAGAACGGAGGAAAATACAACCCGCACAGAAAATCGCAATAATGCCAGGAATAATAGTAATAATCAAATAATTGCAGAAGCTCGCCTTCAGGCAGTTTATGGTTACAATGCTGCCAACACAACAATTCCTCAAGGAATTGCCAATTATCGGCAGTGGTTGGAAGAAAAACTTAAGAACAAGAGATATGCAGGTAAGTTAAATACTGAAAGACAACCGATTACAGATACAATTCGTTCTCCGTTTGATGTGAAATTACCAGATGTTACTCCGGCAGGAATTGCTGTTTTAGTTGACCCAACAGGTAAAATTGTTGGGGAACCAGAATTAACACGCAGCACTGGTTATCCTCAGCTGAATAAATTGGCGATCGAGCAAATAAAAAAGCGTTCTTTTCCTGAAACTGGTAAATATGAAGTCTATTCTTATTTAATTGAGGTGGAGCAAAAAAATTTGCCTGATCCTGCTGGTACTGGTAATAGTTAAACTAGTTAAATTTCTATCCTACCTATGACTCTGGATTCATCTTTCGCTAAACAACTGCGTAGTTCTTCAGAGCGATTGTTTTCATTTGTAGAAAACTTTCATCAAGTTAAAGTGTTAGTTGTGGGAGATTTAACTCTCGATGAATTTCTCACAGGACAAGTAGAAAGGGTGTCTCGTGAAGCGCCTGTTTTAATTATCCGTCACGAACAGACAAGACAAGTGCCTGGTGGAGGCGCTAATGCAGTTTATAATTTAGCGAAGTTAGGGGCGCAAGTTAAGGTAGTAGGATTATTAGGAAAGGATGACCAAGGTCAAGCTTTGCGGCGGATTTTTGAAGCTGCGAAAATTGACACTAGTGGCATTTTTTTAGACTTGGATCGTCCGACAGTGACAAAAACGAGAATTTCTGGGCACGCACGTCAGTCAGTGACGCAACAAATTGTCAGGGTCGATCGCAAATCTGACGATCTACCAGAGGAAAGTTTACAATTACAATTAGCTGATTACATTCGCTCTCAAGTAGAAAAAGTTGATGTAGTAGTTTGTTCAGATTATGGTGATGGTGTATTCACTCCCCATGTAATTGCAGCAGCTTTAACTCACCCTTTAACTATTGTTGATACCCAGCAAAATTTAGAACGTTTTGCTGGTGCAACTTTGTTTACTCCCAATTTACCAGAAGCAGAAAAAGCAGTAGGTTATCCTATTTCTTCACCAGAAATTTTAGCCCAAGCGGGAAAAGATTTGTTGAGATTAACTCAGGCGCAACAAATTTTAATTACTCGGGGAGAATTTGGGATGAGTTTATTCGATCGAAATGATTCAACTACTTCCCATATTCCCGCTTTTAACCGCACAGATGTTTATGATGTTACTGGCGCTGGTGATACAGTTGTTGCTGCTTTAACTTTAAGTTTGTGTGCTGGTGCTTCAGTTTGGGAAGCAGCTGTTTTAGGCAATTTAGCTGCTAGTATTGTGATCCGTAAATTCGGCACTTCCACAACAACACCCGGAGAAATTAAATCAGCTTTAGAAACTTTATTAGATGAAGTAGACCAATTATAAATTAAAGGGTTCGTTGTCAGGACTTTAGTCCTACTGTTGAGTCAGGGAACGACTAAAGTCGTCACAACAAACCGATTTTTATTAGTTCGTTATGAGGACTTTAGTCCTTTTTCTTTTCCTGTTTAATGATGTGACCATTGAGAGCAAATTTTAGATCTGTTTTGGGAAAATCCAATTTAGTTAAATTGCGAATTAGGGGAATACTGTTAGCATCTTTATCAGGATAAGGAATACCTCTTCTATCTAGTTGTACGGGAGTAATTTTGCCGGAAATAAAGTCTCCTTGGGAGTTCAGTTTAACTTCTAAGATCAAGGATTTTCCCAATACCCCGCTAGTAGATAAAGTTCGATATCCGACAAAATTTCCTAAAGAATAAGCAATCAATTTGCCTTTATATAATTCCATTGCTCTGGGAACATGAGGGCCATGCCCTAAGACTAAATCTGCGCCATTATCTATTAGTGTGCGAGAAAAAAGTACTAAGTTTCCCCGATTTTCACCGAAGAAATTTTCCTGACGATTTTTAACTCGCATAGCGCCTGTTCCTTCAGCACCACCATGAAAGGAAATTACGACAATACTGGCTTTTTTTTTAGCTTCTTTGACAAGTGCGATCGCTGATGGTAAATCATTTACAGAATTGTGCCAAGGCAAGTGACTAAACGCAATGAAAGCAATTTCTACACCCTTGATGTTTTTATAAAGGATTTGTTTTTTCTTCCCTACTGCTTTAACTCCGGCAGTCTCTAGATTTTTGTAGGTGTCTTCAAAACCTTTCTGCGTAAAATCGAAAGAGTGATTGTTAGCAATACTCATTACAGTAAAGCCAACTTCTTTTAAAAGTTTGGCATATTCTGGGGGATTGCGAAAAGCATGAACCATTGGACGGCTAGTATCTTTTGCCGTGCGAGGATAGTTAGTTAATGTACTTTCAAAATTGCCAAATAATATATCTGCTCCTTGTAAAGATGCTTTGACATTTTGAAACAGTTCTTGCTGATTTTTGGGCAATCTATTATTAGGAAAATTGGTTCCCGGTACAATATCTCCCACAGCTTTAAGTGTAATAGATTGTTTGTTGTCTATGGCGGTTGAAGTGACAGCAGCAGGTGTTTGTGTGGCTTTTGGTGTAGGTTTTTTACTAGCTAGAGGAGTGGGAATTTTGATTTCTGGAATTGTCGGATCTTTGTGTTCTAAAGGTTGTAACTCCTGGCGTTTGTAGCGAACTGGTGAGTTAATTTGATAGCTGATAACTACACCTAATACGGCTACCATCAGCCAAGTAACACCACCCAATAACATTAAACGAATCTTTTTTTTTAATTTTTTTGTGTACTTTGGTGGTTTGCGCTTTCTTGGTTCTGGAGGACGAGTAACAGGGGGTAGTTGGGGCGCAATGGGCGTAAAGTAGGGAGTTTGGGCTAAATCAAAAGCTTCAGTCCAACTGGGCCATTTGTGGTCACTTTTGCGCCCATAAAGCCGCACAAAATCGATGTGGTGCGGGTTAAGACGAGTGATTCCGTCAATAATGAAGCGGAAGTAGACCGATCGATCGGGAATTTCGTCAGCAACGAGGACGATATGTAGCCAATTATCTTTACATTTGGCGATCGCAGTTACGCCCTTTTTGGCGAGCACCTGGTTAATCAAGGCAGCGATCGCTTCTGGATTGCCTTCCTGCGCTAGGTTAACAATACTTTTCTGTTCCAAAGCCACCTGAGTCACAATTGTCTCCTCACACCTACTGATAGACTTGTTTATAATTGGACTGAAAAAAGTTTAAACCGGACAGAGGAGAAAATAGCAACTAATGACACATAGTTTTTCCAACGATCAAGTTAGAACACCTCGTCGGTTGTTGGTAACGGGAGGTGCGGGTTTTATTGGTGCTAATTTCGTCCTTCACTGGTGCGATCGCTATCCAGACGATCGAATGGTCGTATTGGATGCACTCACCTACGCTGGAAATCGTAATAATTTAGCATCTTTGGCGGAAAAGGAGAATTTTCGTTTTGTCGAAGGTAATATTTGCGATCGAGCTTTAGTCGATCGACTCTTACAAGAAGAAAACATTGATACCGTTGCCCATTTCGCTGCTGAGTCGCACGTTGACAGGTCAATTTTAGGCCCTGGTGCCTTCGTGGAAACCAACGTAGTCGGAACTTTCACACTTTTGGAAGCTTTCCGCCAACATTGGAAAAACACCTCTCTTGCTTCAGGACTTTTCCTGCACGTTTCCACAGATGAAGTTTACGGTACACTAGGCCCTGACGACCCAGCTTTTACCGAAACTACACCTTATGCACCCAATAGCCCTTACTCAGCATCAAAAGCTGGCAGCGATCACTTAGCACGGGCATATTATCACACCTACGGTATGCCGACAATTATTACTAATTGTTCAAATAACTATGGCCCTTATCAATTTCCTGAAAAGTTAATACCTTTAATGTGTATTAATGCTTTAATTGGTAAGAATTTACCTGTTTATGGTGATGGGCAAAACATCCGAGATTGGCTGTTTGTGCTAGATCATTGTCTGGCTTTAGATACAGTAATTCATAATGGAAAGCCAGGAGAAACTTACAACATTGGCGGCAATAACGAAGTGAAAAATATTGACTTGGTACATATTTTGTGCGACTTAATGGATGAATTAGCACCGAATCTACCAGTCCGTCCTTGTAAGGATCTAATTACTTTTGTGAAAGACAGACCCGGACATGATAGAAGATATGCAATTAATTCCACAAAATTGCAAACAGAGTTAGGCTGGAAACCTTCTGTTACTGTAGAAGAAGGGATGAGAAAAACTGTTCAATGGTACTTAAATAACGAAGATTGGTGGAAACCTTTGTTATCCGAAGAGTATCAAGCTTATTACAGCAAAATTTATAGCTAGTCACCTAAATTATTAAGCTTCTTGCAAAAGTAAAGAATTCCTATTTTTTCATCTGTGTGTATCTCTGTATGTCTCTGCTTTGGTCATCTATCATCTATGGTAAAAAATCCGAATTTACAACTTTTGCAAGAAGTTTTATCTTGATGTGGAATCCTCATCTACTAAACTATGAGCTTTTCAAAAGATGTCATACCACTGTACGATCGCGATTTTCTACTCTGGACAGAACAACAAGCTGAATTCTTGAAAAAAGGCTACTGGGAAAAATAATCCGGGTATATTACCCCGTTTTAGGGATTTGGAGGGAACCACGAAGACACGATAGCGAAGCGAAACGCGATAGCGTTTTAGAACACGAAGAAAGAAGAAGAATAAGGATAACGGGGGTAGCGTTCCCCGGATTTGGTATAATTTGAACTCCAAAGGATAGCAAATATGAATGTAAATTGGTTGCTTCCAGAACAAGGTTTTTTAAGTTTAGCAAGTTATCGCAGCATTCTGAGTATTGCCAGTGTGGGAAGTATTTTAAGTATTGGTAGTGTTGGTAGTATTTTGAGTATTGGTGGTGTGGGAAGTATTTTGAGTTTCGGGAGTGCCGGAAGTATTTTAAGTCTGTTTAGTGCGGGAAGTATTTTGTCAATTTTAAATGTCGGCAAGATTCTTCGAGTATTGGGATTTAATTAGTGGTAATAGCTTCATGAAAATTCGAGAAGCACAAGTTGGAGATGTAGAAACTCTCTTCGAGATTAGAACTAGTGTGATTGAAAATCATCAGTCTCGCGAAGAGTTAGCAGATTTAGGAATTACTCCTAAAACTATAGCAGAAATGTTGCTCACAGATTGTCGGGCGTGGATAGCAGAAATTGACGATCGATCAATTGGTTTTTCAATGGCAAATGCTACCGAAAAAACTATATTTGCCATGTTTGTTTTGCCATCTTTTGCTGGACGTGGTGCTGGACGCGCTTTAATGCAGCAAGCAGAAGAATGGTTATGGTTACAAGAAGGAACTGAAGAGATTTGGTTATTAACAGGTAACGAGCCAAAAATTAGGGCTTATGGTTTTTATTTACATCTTGGTTGGACTCCGACTGATATTCAACCAGATGGGCAAATTAAATTTATTAAAAGGCGAGGATAATCAAAGAAACCCGGTTTCGCAGAAGTTACCGGGTTTCTTTTTATCTCCTGTAATTTGAAAAACCAGATTTTTCAAAAAAGCAATTTCTAGTTCCCCGGTTCAACCAGGGAACGAGGTGAATGGAGGTAGAACCTCAATTGCTGCAAGATCTGAGTTAAACTGCGATCGCAACTCGTGGAGCCCCTTGCATAATTTGGGAATCAACCACATCGGTAAACTGTTGGAAATTATCGATAAACATCTGCGCCAACTTCTGTGCTTGCAGATCGTAAGCTGCCGGATCGCGCCAAGTCAAACGGGGTTTTAACACATCTTTTGGCACACCCGGACAACGTTCTGGCACTAAGAAACCAAAAACCGGATCTTCCTCCATCGCTATATTATCCAAAGCACCAGTTAACGCCGCTGTCAGCAAAGCGCGAGTATGCTTAATCGACATCCGATGTCCCACACCATAAGGGCCACCAGTCCAGCCAGTATTCACCAACCAAACTTTTACGTTATTCTCAGAAATGCGTTTTCCTAGCAACTCAGCATAAACACTGGGATGTAACGCCATGAAAGGTGCGCCAAAACAAGCGCTAAAAGTAGCTTGAGGTTCGCTACCCATTCCCCGTTCCGTTCCCGCAACTTTAGCAGTGTAGCCACTGAGGAAATGATACATTGCTTGCTCTTTAGTCAGTTGAGCAATCGGAGGCATAACCCCAAAAGCATCAGCAGTTAAAAAGATGACATTTTTCGGGTGATTGCCCAAACCTGTGCGGCTAGCATTAGGAATATGAGAAAGGGGATAAGCTGCACGGGTATTTTCGGTTAAACTGTCGTCATCTAAATCTAAGCGCCTGGTAACTGGGTTAATTGCCACATTTTCCAGAATTGTGCCAAAACTGCGCGTAGTTTTGTAAATTTCTGGTTCCGCTACTGGGGAGAGGCGAATTACTTTAGCGTAGCAACCACCTTCAAAATTAAAGATACCTCGATCGCTCCAACCATGCTCATCATCACCGATTAAAGTCCGGTTAGGATCTGCCGAAAGAGTTGTTTTGCCAGTACCCGACAAACCAAAGAATATTGCTGTATCGCCATCTGCGCCAATATTGGCAGAACAGTGCATGGATAGCACTTTTTTGTGGGGCAATAAGTAGTTAAGAATGGTGAAAACAGATTTTTTGATTTCTCCGGCGTAACTAGTACCGCCAATTAAAATCAATCGACGGGCAAAGTTAACAATAATGAAAGCATCAGTGCGAGTACCATCTAAATCTGGTACAGCGTGGAAGTTGGGCAAATTAATAATCGTAAAATCGGGAATGAAACTAGCTAGTTCATCTTGATTTGGGCGAATAAATAAGTTACGGGCAAATAAACTATGCCATGCTGTTTCGGTAATCACCCGCACACAAATGCGATAGTTAGAATCTGCACCAGCGTAACAATCTTGAATGAAAAGATCTCTACCTTGGAGATAAGCTAACATCCGAGCATAAAGATTTTCAAACTTTAATGGATCGAAAGGTTGGTTAACTTTTCCCCACCATATATGTCGATCGCTTTCTGGTTCTTTAACAATAAATTTATCATTAGGCGATCGCCCAGTGTACTGTCCTGTGCGTACTACTAATGGCCCCAAGTGAGAAATTAACCCTTCCCGGCGACGGGCTGATTCTTCATAAAGTGCAGCTGTAGAAAGATTCCAGAAAAGTATACCTGTATGTGATATGCCATGCTGATCCAAGCCGTAGCTGCTGGCAATAAAACCTGTCTGCGACATCTATAACTCCTTCGCAAGTTAATTTTTTCTCTTAAATTCACTAAGCTGTCTTTCGCAGCTTACATTGCTTGAATTAAAAATTTTGGTATTATTAAATACAGTTTTTTCTGTTAGTAAATGAGCGAAACTTTGTTGCCCTAAAAATGATTTAAATAGTTCCTAAACTGATTCCTGAAAGCCTATTCATTATAATTTTTTTCCTCTGGGAAACTAAGGGCTTGAGCAATGCTGAAGAGAGATTAATAAGTTTTTTAATTATTAAATTATAATTAAATTATTACGTATATTACATAAAATTAACTGCATAAATTTACAGAGAAACTGTTAAAAAATAATTAATTCTTCCCAAGCAAAGGCAGAAGAAAGTTCTTAGCTTCGTTTGAGAGAGTTTTGACTTTTAGATCTCTCCCCTGCCCCCCTGCACCCGGAGATCCCCGGCCTCTTCAAGCAACTCCGGGAGGCCAAGTAGTGAAAATGAAGACGACTACTGAAGCGATCGCCAATACACCTTGAATCAACCTACCAACCAAAGTACCAACCACAATACCCACACCTGCTTTCGCTGCCAACTTCAGTCTAGGCTCAAACTCCAATTCACGGTGATAGAGGAACTCACCAATAATCGCTCCTAGTAGTGGCCCAAACAATACACCTACAAGTGGCCCACCAACAGGTAGTGCTGGTAGAAAGCCAAAGAATCCCAAAGTTAAGCCGACAAAAGCGCCAACTTGTCCCCAGTTGCTAGCACCAGCTTGCTTTCCGCCCCAGTAGGCAGCCAAAAAATCTATGCCCAAACTCAGCAAGAGGACAGCTAATGCAGTTCCCAAAGCTATCCAAACACCTTGGGTAAAGCCGTCGAGTGCGCCCCAAACGAAGATGGAAACTAAAATTAGGCTAGCCCCTGGGATACCCGGAACTAAAGCCCCAATAATTCCCACAACCATCAAGACAATCAGTAGCCAATACAAAATCATCATTTGCGTTCGTCAAATCTCAGCTGGTGCAACATCATTTAAGTAACAGCTGAAGCATACATCTAGTTTGTCAGCAATTCCGGCAATCCAGTTTTCATCTTGCTGGGTGTAACTGCGTGGCGCATTAGCACCCAACACCAAAACCCCACGTTTACCAATTGGTTGACAGATTACTCCTTGAGTATTTCTTGGTAGGTAATCAAATTCAATCCGTCCGGGGTAGAGTTTTAAATCTACTAAATAAACGGGCTTTTGCTTTTCTATGACTCGCTGTAGGATTGCCCCGGGCTTGACTTCTGGGTTATCGCCCAAAATGCCCCGGCGTAACAAAACTTTACCTCGATCGCAAACTATCACAGTGCGGGTGACAGTATTAGTTAACAACATCAGGGATGCCCAAGCTAGTTCAGCTTTCACTGCTTCTGGTAAATCTGGCGCGAGTTCAAATCCTTCTTTACCAATCAACTCTACTGCTTCTGGCGATCGCGGTTGTACTTGTTGCCAAAGTAATCCAGTGAAAATCAACAAAGCACTCAACAAAACACCTAAAGCATCGGAACGAGCTTGTGATTCCGTCAATTCTGGGGTGAGGAAGCGATTAACTAAGAGTAGCGTTCCTCCCAAAGCGCCAACAACGATCGGGAGAGATTTTAAAACTTGGTTATTGTCCCTTGCCATTTAAGATAATTATTTTTCGTTTTCCCCGAAATCGCCCAAGCGTTGAAACTGATAACCCATCGATCGAGCAGTCAGAATCAATTCCGGGTTGCTGGGGTCTTCTTCTAATTTTGCCCGTAAACGAGAAACATGAACATCAACCACGCGGGTATCTACCAACCGTTCTGGAGTATAACCCCACACTTGTTGGAGAATATCCGATCGCGAAATTGCCTCGCCTGCATGACTCACCAACAATTCTAGGAGGTTAAACTCCATTCCTGTCAGGCGGATTCGGCGATCGCCCTTATAAACTTGCCGTTTATTGGTGTCAATTTTGACATTGCCGATGGAAATTACCCCTGAATTGGGAATCCCGGAACCATTTGATTTGTCTACCCGGCGCAATACGCAACGAATTCGGGCTTCTAACTCTTTGGGAGAAAAGGGTTTAACCACGTAATCATCCGCCCCTAACTCTAAACCTGTGATGCGATCGGCTACATCTCCCAAAGCCGTTAGCATGATAATCGGCACATTCGATTCCTTGCGAAACTCCTGACAAACACCATAACCATCCAGTTTCGGCATCATCACATCCAAAACCACCAAGTCAGGATTCGCAGTGCGGAAAGTTTCCAAAGCCTCCTCACCATCAGCAGCAGTGACCACATCGTAACCAATCATTGACAGGCGAGTTTCCAAAATCCTGCGAATGCTGGCTTCGTCATCTACCACCAAAATCTTTTCTTTACGAGTTTCCATTGCCAAGATTTGTTAACCTAAAATTTCAATTTGTTAATTTTTACTACCTTATTTTAAAATAATATAAATTTTATTGCACTTAAATTTTTGTAATACTTTTTTTGAAAGCAACCGATGTTAACTTTTCAGGAATAATTTCTGTTACTAGTTTAAACCAATACCTACCACTAAAAGCTATTATTTGCTACTATTCTTAGATTTAACTAAGTAAATTCATCTGAAAAATTGAATCCTTACGTGGCAATTCCAAGAGCAAAGAGCAAAGGGGAACATCCAAACCCATCCCCCCATCCGCCCATCCGCCCATCTCCCCTTGTCCCCTTGTCCCCTTGTCCCCTACTTTTCAGTCTCTCCCGGCTCAATAATTCTTTGGAAGAGATAGCCTGTACCTCTAGCAGTGAGAATAAGTTCTGGGTTGCTAGGGTCATCTTCTAGCTTGGCACGTAAGCGGGAGATGTGAACATCGACCACGCGGGTATCTACGTGACGTTCGGGAGTGTAACCCCATACTTCTTGAAGGATTTCCGATCGAGAAAAAGCCTCTCCTGAACGACTGACCAAGAGTTCTAACAAGCTAAACTCCATACCAGTAAGCCGAATTCGCTCATCACCTTTGTAGACTTGGCGTTTATTAGTGTCAATTTTAATATTTACGACTGTTATCACACCGGAACTGGGGATACCGGAAATTCCGCTTTTATCTACTCGTCTGAGTACGGAACGGATACGAGCTTCTAACTCTTTGGGGGAAAAGGGTTTAACGACGTAATCATCTGCGCCTAACTCTAGACCTGTGATCCGATCGGCTACATCTCCCAAAGCAGTTAGCATAATGATGGGTACGTCAGATTCTTTTCGCAATTCCTGACAAACACCATAACCATCAAGTTTCGGCATCATTACGTCCAAAACCACTAAATCAGGAGTAGCATTACGAAATGTTTCTAAGGCTTCCTCGCCATCGGCAGCAGTGACGACATCATAACCAATCATCGACAGACGAGTTTCCAAAATTCTGCGAATGCTGGCTTCATCGTCTACCACCAAAATTTTCTCTTTGTGGCTTTCCAAGTTACTCAAATCTCCTTAAAATCTGTGGCGTTTCTCTTCATTAATTTTTAGTACCATTAATTAAGATATTACCCTAAAGAGTTCCGTTGTTTTTAGCCACAATTCTTATGCTTGCTGCATTTCAAGCTAATTTAAGAATTACGAGCTAATCTTTACACTTTTTTACAATTAACACAATGCCTAAGCCTCGAACTACTTATATATGTAATGAATGCGGGGCAGAGTCTCCCCAATGGTTTGGTAAGTGTCCTGCCTGTAATACTTACAATTCCCTCGAAGAACAGCTTATCACCCAAACACCTGCGCTTCCTAGTCGGGGTAGTTGGCCGGGAGGGACTCGGAGTAATGGTAAATCAGCGGCGCATAATGAACCAAAACCAAGGTTGTCTTTAAAATTTTCCCAAATTACCGACAGACAACAAGCAAGGTGGTCTTCTGGCTACGGAGAATTTAATCGAGTTTTAGGTGGTGGAGTAGTTCCGGGTTCTTTGGTTTTGATTGGTGGAGATCCGGGAATTGGGAAATCTACCTTGTTGCTTCAGGTAGCAAATCGACTTTCTGAGGAACGGCGGATTCTTTATGTTTCCGGCGAAGAGTCGGGACAACAAGTAAAGTTGAGAGCGTCTCGTTTAGGAGTTGGAGAAAATTTTGATTCTGAGTTGTCAGAGTCAGAACAGACAGATTCAATAGAAGATTCTGAGTTACCCCAGGCAACCGATCCGAAACTTTATGTGTTAGCTGAAACTGATTTGGAAGAGATTTTAAAAGAGTTAGAATCTCTAAAACCAAACTTAGCAGTAATTGATAGTATCCAAACGATTTTTTTACCGACGATGACTTCTGCGCCTGGTTCGGTGGCGCAGGTAAGGGAATGTACTGCGGCGTTAATGAAGGTGGCGAAACGTGATGATATTACGATGTTAATTGTGGGTCACGTTACAAAGGAAGGAGCGATCGCAGGCCCTAGAGTTTTAGAACATTTGGTAGATACAGTATTGTATTTTGAAGGCGATCGCTTTGCCTCGCACCGTTTATTGCGATCGGTAAAAAATCGCTTTGGCGCAACCAACGAAATCGGCATTTTTGAAATGGCCGATCGGGGTTTAAGAGAAGTTGCCAATCCTTCGGAATTATTCTTAGGAAATCGGGACGAAGCGGCACCGGGAACAGCGATCGTTGTCGCTTGTGAAGGCACTCGTCCTTTAGTAGTTGAATTGCAAGCTTTAGTAAGTCCAACGAGTTATTCTAGTCCGCGTCGATCGACTACGGGAGTTGATTATAATCGCCTGTTACAAATTTTGGCAGTTTTGGAAAAACGGGTGGGAATTCCTTTATCGAAATTAGATGCTTATGTGGCTTCTGCTGGTGGTTTGAATGTGGAAGAACCAGCGGTAGATTTGGGAATTGCGATCGCAGTTGTGGCGAGTTTTCGCGATCGCATTGTCGATCCTCGTACTGTATTAATTGGCGAAGTAGGATTAGGTGGACAAGTTCGCGCTGTTTCGCAAATGGAATTAAGGTTAAAAGAAGCGGCGAAATTAGGGTTTCAAAGAGCGATCGTTCCCAAAGGGCAAAAATTTTCTGATTACGGTTTAGAAATTGTCCCGGTTTCTAAGGTGATAGATGCGATCGTTGCTGCTATTCCCGCACAACCTCGCTTCGGTGGCAGCGATGAATTTTCCGACGATGAAGAAGAGGAATTCGAGGAATAAAAATATTTTTATTTCCCAAGCTGATTAAAGTTTTTGAATAGGTTTTTAGCTTGATTCACTAATGCTTGAGACTGTTTCATAGGCATCAGAAGTACTACCAAAATTTTAAATAATGCTTTTAGCATGGTTTGCTGTCGTTTGAGAACAGATCGATCGCTTTTCACCGCAAGCCGGAGATAACGAGCGGCTGTCAAAGCATTTTGCCGCCCAGAAGGATTTTCTAAAACTTTAAAAGTGAGGTAAATGTAAAGGGTAGAAAGGGCGTATTTTTTCAGATGTTGTAAACTTTCTGGAGCTTGATTAAAAGCTCTTTCAATTACTTGTAAGCTGGCTGCTTCCTGTTTAGCAACATTAGTAGACATGGAACTAGTAGATACTCGATATAAAATTTGAGGTGATCGCACTACGACAAAATGATAACGGCTAGCCAATCGCACATACATATCCCAATCTTCAGCAGCAGTTAAAGATTCATCAAAATTACCTACTTCTGTCAAAGCTTGCCTGCGAATTAAAGCATTAGAGCCATTTTCTAAAAAGTTCCGTACTAATAGTTTTTCGTAAACATTTCCACTTACACTTATGCGAGTGCCAGAACGTAAAACTTGACCGTATTCATCTATATAGTCAGTCCAGCTATACGCCACTGCTGCTTCAGGATTAGCTTGCAACGCCTCTAATTGCGCCTGTAGTTTATCTGGTGTCCAACAGTCATCAGCATCTAAGAAAGAAATAAACTCACCAGATGCTAGAGACAGTCCCCGATTACGACTCGCTGAAAGTCCGGCATTAGCATAAGAAAATACTTTGATTCGCGGGTCTTGAATAGTGGAAATAATATCTAAAGTTGAGTCTTTAGACCCATCATTAATTATGATTATTTCAAAATCCGTAAATGTCTGGTTTATTACAGATTCAATAGTCTGTTGGATGGTTTTTTCACCGTTGTAAACAGGAATTATAACAGATATTGTAGGCATAATAATTTAACTGCGTCATTCAATTTGTTTAATTATTTAAGTCATTTCCGCTGGCTACTTGATTCTTCATACTTTTCAGCAAATTTTTGGACATTCCTGGCGGGAGTATAACCACCACTGCAATTTTAAATAAAACTACCAGTATGGTTTTTCGTTTTTTGAGCAGGGAGAGATTATTTATAATAGCTAACCAGAAATAATGAGCGGCTACTAAACCGTTTTTCCGTCCAGAAGGAACTTCCAGCGCTCTAAAAGCGAAGTACATATAAAGATTAGCGATCGTAGGCTTTTTTATCTGCTGTAAAGATTCGGGAGCTTGTGCAAAAGCTCGTTCTATAACCTTTAAGGTTTCTGTTTCCTGTCTAGCAAGATTAGTAGAAGCCGAACCAGCAGTCATGCGAAATAAAACTTGAGGACGAGGTACTTCTACAAAAGGATAGTTTGCAGCCAAACGTAGAAACAAATCCCAATCTTCAGGGCCAAATACTGATTCGTCAAAGCCTCCTACTTTGATTAAAGCTTCCTTACGAATTAGGGGATTAGAAGCTGTATATAAAAAATTAGTTGATAACAGCTTTGCCAGAAGATTATTATGTACTTTAATGCGAGCACATGACCGGATAAATTGATTTGTTTCATCAATTAAATCGACCCAGCTATAAGCGATCGCCACTTGTGGATTTTCTTGCAAAGCTTTGAGTTGTAACTCTAACTTTTCTGGTGTCCAAAGGTCATCGTGATCCAAAAAAGCAATATATTCTCCTTGTGCTAGAGCCAGACCTCTGTTGCGGCTAACTGATATACCTCCATTGGGGTAAGAAAATACTTTTAATCGCGGATCTTTTATAGCAGCAAGAATCTCTAAAGTAGCGTCTGTTGAGCCATCATTAACAGCGATAATTTCCCAATCCGAAAAAGTTTGCCTAAAAACACAATCGAGTGTTTCTTTAATTGTTTTTTCGCTATTATATAGAGGAATTACTACCGAAATTAAAGGCATATATTTGCAAAAATTACTAATTTTTCGCTTTCAATAATTTGATTTTGTAAGTATAAAACGGACTGATGATACTGCCGATTAAAAGTTCCCTTTCACAAGCAGCTACTACATCTGTTTGCCAAACATTGTGATACTTAAGAAAATGAACTATAAGTTTTTGGATGTCATTCAGAAAATAAACAGGAAAAACAAAAGGTCTTTGCCAAATTGGGTATCCTAACATTCGTGTGTGGTGCCGACTCAAACCCACACTTCTAAGCAATTTCATCAAGTACTCTTTCTCTAAACGCTGTTTAGGAATACTGTGATAAATCTTCATTTCTGGGTTGTACCAAATTTCCCAGCCAGCATTTCTGATATGCAATAATGCTTCTATATCTTCAGCAGTTACTATTGATTTAGCAAGGCGACCTCGGAAAAATAATTGTTCGGGAACGCTGTCGATCCAAGCTTGTCTACGAATTACTAATCCGGCTCCTGGAGGTAGTACTTTTTTATAAGAATGCTTGTATTCTGAGGAAGTGTAGCAAACAGGTTCTTTTCCTCCTCCTATAGCCAAAAAACGACTTATTCTTTTAAAATTTTCTGGTGGCGAAACTTCAAATTCTGCATGAATTTGACTACCGTATGCACCAGCTTTGGGATGTGCTTTACCAAAGGCGTAAGCGGCTGCTACCCAATTAGGAGTAGGCCAATTGTCGTCATCGAGAAACCCAATAAAAGTTCCCGATGCTTCTTTTATAGCTCGTTCTCTGGCGAAAGATAATCCTTGCTGAGATTCAAAAAAATATTTAATCGGATAAGCTTGCGGCCAATCAGATTGATATGTTTGCACAACTTGGGCAGTGCGATCGCTACTATTATTGTCTATGACAATAATTTCCCAGGAAATATCTTCTGTTCCTGACTGATTTTTTAATCTATTTAGTACTTCAGGTAAACGATTTTCCCCGTTATAAGTACATATTGCTACTGTAAGATCTACCATATTTTTTAATTTACCTCTACTTTTCCAGCGTATTTTTTTGGATCTTAGATGTGGAATTAACTGCTCTCAAGGTAGCTTCAAGGTAAGCCCGCCCCCATTTTTGGCAAGGTTCTAAGTGATTACCTTCTGCCCATTCATTCCAAGCATTTATAAACACTATATTCTCTTCCGGGTTACTCGCTGCTCCTTGCTCTATAACCTTTTTTAACCAATATTCATAAACATCGGGACTGGAATTTTTCAGGATAAGTGCATTATCTTTGCGGCGGGCTGAATTATCCCACATGGGAGTTACGCAGCGAAAATATTTATGGGATGGAATAGGTTTTTGCAGCATTTTTTCAACTGTTGCAGCGTAATCAAAGATGAAGTTTTCTCGGTATACTTTATCCCAAATTCTTAATTTTCTACCTAGCCGCCAGATTTTGGTTTTATTCAACAGTGGTTTCCACTGTGGTTGAAACTCTATTGCCGCATCAAATCCCTGTTTAACGAGAGACTTATTTTCATCGTTAAAGCCTTCAACCCGACATAAAAAAAGATCTTCAATACCCATTTTTCGGGCTTCTTCTCTCCAAATAGATGTTGTTTGCAGAGGGTTGGGTAAGTTTGAAGATCTATAGATCAGAAAGATTGGTTTGCCGTCAATTTTTATATACCTGGAGTCTTTAAATGTTTCAATAAGCGATCGAATATGTTCTCTGTCATCTTCCTCACAGTATTTTTGTTCCATTAAAATGTGTTTGTTCTGTCCGTCCCATACTCTTGTCCAGTTTTCATTTGCCCAGCAAAGACAAAAGGGAAAGTCAGGTTTTCCCGAAGCCAAAACTTCATTAAATGGTCGTTCTAGAAGACGTTTTCCGTTGAACCAATAGTGATAATAGCAAAAGCCATATATGCCATAAGCTCTGGCTAACTCAGCTTGTGCTTCCCTTGCTTCAGGTAAACGCAAATCATAAAACCCCAAGTCTGCTGGAAGGTGAGGTTGATAATGTCCTGGGAATAAAGGTTTAGCTTTGCTAACGTTAGTCCACTCTGTAAATCCCTTCCCCCACCATTCATCATTTTCGGGAATGGGATGATATTGAGGAAGGTAAAATGCGATAAGTTTTACTTGATTTTGGTCTACCAAGATAGAAAACCTCCATTTAGCTAATCGTTAAACCGTGTAACTCTTCTTAAAGGGAATATAATCTGCTGAAGTTTCTTTGTCTTTACGTGCCAGCACCACATAGGCATAATAAGTAAAGCGATTTAGAACCGGAAATAAACGCACTAAAAAACGAAGTTTAGGACTCAATAATTCTTCTCTTGCTAATCCCAAAGATTCGCAAATAGTTAAACCTGCTCCTGTTAAAAGTTCCTTGAAAGAAGTGAGGGTAAAAAATCGCAAGTGTGTCCAATCAAGGATACCATAAGGTTCGTAAGCAAATTCATCTTTTAATATCAAACGTTTCAGAAATCTATAATTAGCAATATTTGGCACACCAATTATTATATAACCTCCCGAACGTACTAAGGGCAACCATTGGCGCAAAGTTGCCCAAGGGTTAACAAAATGTTCCAAGACTTGTTGCATAATTAACAAGTCAAAATAACCAGGCGGATAGTCAGTTAATTCTTCTTCTTCGACATTCATTAAATAAGCAGCATCCAGATATTTTTTAGCTCGTGAAATCGCTCCTGCTTCAATATCCACTCCTACAACTTCACAAATACTTCCTTTTTTCAGGCGGCTTTCTTTCAAAGCCTTTAGCGTTGCACCACCACCACAACCTACCTCTAATATGCGCTGGGCATCTTCTGGAATTAGAGATAAAACGTCTTCACTAGGCCGATCAAAATAATTTTGTTGGCGTGCTTGCATTAGCTGTGCGTGTTTAGCATACATTGCTGATTGAGCGCTAGTTTTCATTTTTTCGTTCATTAATTTTATAGATAAAATGACAACTGTCTGCGAATGGCAAAACTAATCAATCTTGTCGGTGTGCGAGAACCTTGAATTACCGGAATTCGTAAAAATTTCCCCAGCAATAAACGAGCAATTCCCTTAAGACGAGCTTGAATTCTTGCAGTTAATAAATTTTCTTTTCCTCCTCTTTCTGCGGAGGCGTAGAAAGGTAAAAATGCCAGCTTTCCATATAGTACGTCGGCTCGATGATTTTTACTCAAACCGTTTTTATAATGTTCTAAATTTGGTAAGCCTCCATGTTCGCCGTAATTCCGAAATGGAATGTAGTTTTTTAGGGCTTTTTTCCTGAGAAACTTATCTATATCTGAATCCCAAGATGAGTAAGCATTTGTTCCGTATTTTTGGTTAATTTCTTCTGCTAATTCAATCAGATACTTGGCTGACTGCTGATTGATAATATATGCCACCATTGCAGTAGAAAATCCTTCTGCATATCCTGTTTCGGAAACACTATAAATTTGGGGAGCACAAGTATAAAGCCAGGAAATTCCCACATCTTTTTGATGAGGATGAAAGGGTAAGGGAAGTTTACCAAAATTAACTACAGGAACAAAATCTGCTTCAATAATTAACGTTGGTTTACTTTCCTGAACTGCTTTTTCCCAAGCGCGATAATGGTTCATCAAGCAAAGATAACTGCGTGAATAAGTTTGATATTCTGGTTTGTGTTCTTGCCTGAGAATTTCGTATTGAAACTTTTCTTTACTTAAGATTTCTTCAAGTAATCCAGTTGGTTCTTTGTAGGCAATGATGAAGACTTTGCCGATCGAATCAACAAGCTGAATATAATCAGCTGGTTTGCTGGTAGGAGCGATCGCGTTCATACTAACGATAATAAAGCTATTACGAGTATAGCCTTGAATAAACAAAGGTCAACCCTTACCCAGCATTGAGAAATTCCAAATATCCATTACTTAATTCTTTCACCGCTAAATCATAAAATTGTTTCCCATGTTCCGGTGTCGCTAAAGCAGGGTTAGATCCCATTCTGCCATCAGGGTAACGTTTACGAAAATCGATCGCACCATAAATACTATGTCCTTTGCCAACTTCTTCCGCAAGTTGCCCTTGTTTAATTGCTTCTGGATACACAAATTGGGTAACAGCTACTTCGCTAGGAGTCCCATGAGAACCTTCTTGCTCTCCATACAATTCTTTAGCTAATTTATAAACAGAACCACACATAAACCAGTTGGCAACTTGGCATTTTACTTGCTCGTGATTTCTAATATTTAAATCTGCTAAATGCGCGTAAGTTTCGGCAAAAGCGGCTTTCATTGTGGCAATATTTCCGCCATGTCCGTTAATAAAAAAGAACTTAGTAAATCCGGCTTTTGCCAAACAAGTTACATAGTCTTTAATTAATAGAATCATCGTACTCGGACGCAAGCTAATTGTACCAGGAAAACCTGTATGATGTAACGCCATCCCAACATTAATTGTTGGCCCAACCATTGCGTTAATTTCTTCTCCTACTCCTTTGGCGATCGCCTCCGCACAAATCGCATCCGTACCAATTAATCCTGTTGGCCCATGTTGTTCAGTAGAACCAATTGGCATAATAATGCCCGTAGATTTTTCTAAATAAGCTTCTACTTCTGTCCAAGTGCTTAAATGTAGCAGCATTCCCAGTTCTCAGTTGTTGTACAGGTTTCATTTTAAAGAAATGCTGCTAAATGTGCCAAAAAAAGTTTAAGATGAGGTTATGTATTAAAAAAAATTGATGGTACATTCACTCACACCCACCCAACTCAGTGCCGGGTTTCATGCCTTGTCTGACCCTCTGCGCTTGCAAATCATTGACTTACTGCGACAGAGAGAATTGTGTGTCTGCGAATTATGCGAACAGCTAGAAGTCAGTCAATCTAAACTCTCTTTTCACCTGAAAACCCTTAAGGAAGCGGGTTTAGTGCGTTCTCAGCAAGAAGGACGCTGGATTTATTACAGCCTAAATTTGTCTCAGTTTGTGGTTTTAGAGCAGTTTTTGGCAGATTATCGCCGCTTTAGTCCGATCGCCCCCGCCCGCACTTGCCAGGAGTAAAGAGCAATCATCAAGTTTTATTGAAATGTACTTGACAAATCAAGTTTTTTTGAAATGATGGGAGTACGGGCGAAGCATTTGGGCAGAAAGTCTAGGTTTTAGATGAGAAATTCTGACCCAAATGCTTCGCCCCTACATTCACTGGGGGAGGCTATTATGAACGCGACGGAAAAGCCCAAAGCTTTTAGATTAAGAAAAATTGCTTTAATTGTGGGTGTAGCGGCACTGTTGAACTCATGTGCTGAGGTACAATCGCAGCAGAAACCGATTAAAATTGATGGTTCGAGTACGGTTTATCCGATCACGAGTGCGATCGCCAAAAATTACCAAAAAACCAATCCCAACACAAAAATAGAAACTGGTTTTTCTGGGACTACGGGAGGGTTTAGAAAATTCTGCGCCAAAGAAGTAGATATTGCCGATGCTTCCCGTCCAATTAATGCTCAAGAAATGCAAGCTTGCAACAAAGCTGGGGTAAGATTTATTGAATTACCTGTAGCTTTTGATGCCTTAACTGTAGTAGTTAATCCGCAAAATACTTGGGCGCAAGACATCACTGTAGCTGAGTTAAAAAGAATTTGGGAACCAGCGGCAGAAGGTAAAATTACTAATTGGAATCAAGTTAGACCGGGATGGCCCGATCGACCTTTAAAATTATTTGGCCCCGGTAAAGATTCAGGAACATTTGACTATTTTACCGAAGCTGTAGTTGGCAAAGTTGATGCTAGCCGAAACGATTATACAGCTAGCGAAGATGACGAAGTAATTGCCAAAGGAGTAATCCAAGATCCTAATGCTTTGGGATATTTTGGATTAGCTTATTACGAAGATAATCAAGGTAAGTTAAAGGCAGTTCCAGTTAATAGTGGAAAAGGAGCGATCGCACCTTCTTTGAAAACCGTAGAAGCGAATCAATATCAACCTTTAGCCCGTCCTTTGTTCATCTACGTTAATGCCAAAGCCGCCCAAGATAATCCTGAATTAAAAGACTTTGTAAAATTCTACATCAAAAATGCACCGCAAGCAGTAAAAACTGTCGGTTATGTACCTTTACCAGAAGAAGGTTATCGCCTTGCTGAAGTGCATTTTAACCGAGCAAAAGTAGGAACAGTATTTGATGGTAAAGCCCAGCTAGATTTAACCTTAGCCGAGTTATTACGCAAACAAGCGAAATTCTAATTTGCCATTTAAGGATTCAAAAGCTTTCAGTCCATTTTAATGGACTTAAGCTATTAGCCTGCGAATTGATTCGCAGGTGGGCTAAAAGCACAGGTGTAAGATTTCAGTCCATCCCCAAAATCTGCACCAAAGATTATTGAACATAAAAGAAGTGGAAATCTGAACTAATGGCTGGAAATACGAAAAAAGTAGAAGCGGGTAGCAACCTCAGTTTCTTTGAAAAATATCTAACAGTTTGGGTATTTTTGTGCATCGTTGCTGGCATTATTTTGGGAAGAATTTTCCCTCAAATTGCCGTTACTTTAGATGCAATGAGTATCTATCAGGTATCAATCCCGATCGCCATTTGCCTATTTTTCATGATGTATCCCATCATGGTAAAAATTGATTTTACCCAAGCAGCAAATGCGATCAGAACACCTAAACCTGTAATTTTAACTTTGGTAGTCAATTGGTTAATTAAACCATTCACAATGGTAGTATTTGCCCAATTCTTTTTAGGTTGGTTATTTCGCCCCTTAATTACCGGAACTGAAATAATTAGAGGTGTAGAAGTTCCCCTAGCAAATTCTTACATTGCGGGAACAATTTTATTAGGAATTGCCCCTTGTACAGCAATGGTTTTAATGTGGGGATATCTCTGTTATGGCAATCAAGGACATACTTTAGTAATGGTAGCAGTAAACTCCTTAGCAATGCTGTTTTTATATGCACCGTTAGGGAGATGGTTACTAGCAGCAAATAACTTAGTTGTACCTTGGGAAACCATAGTTTTATCAGTGTTAGTTTATGTAGGTTTGCCATTAGCAGCGGGAATGTACAGCCGTTATTGGATTTTCAAGCATAAAGGTAAAAGATGGTTTGAAGAGAACTTTTTGCATTATCTGAGTCCGATCGCAATTTCTGCTCTTTTAATTACCTTAGTGTTACTATTTGCTTTCAAAGGCGAACTAATAGTTAACAATCCTCTGCACATTTTGTTAATAGCCGTTCCCCTCTTCATTCAAACCAACTTCATCTTTTTGATTAGCTACGTAGCCGCCTTAAAAATGAATCTTGCTTATGAAGATTCAGCACCAGCAGCATTAATTGGCGCAAGTAATCATTTTGAAGTGGCGATCGCCACATCAGTCACCTTATTTGGATTAAATTCTGGTGCAGCATTAGCCACAGTAGTAGGAGTTTTAATTGAAGTACCAGTCATGTTAATGCTGGTAGAAATTTGCAAAAAAACCGCATTTTGGTTTCCCAGAGAACCGGAAAAAGCAACTTTATTCGATCCTCGTTGTTTGAAAATGTAATATCCGTAGGGGCGGGGTTAGCCAAAAATTGAAATTTCTAGTAATTAAGTTGAAAGTCAAAACCCGCCCAACCCAAACCATTTACACAGAGAGTAATAAATCATGAAAAAAGTGATGTTTGTTTGTAAGAAAAACTCGGCCCGATCGCAAATGGCAGAAGGATTTGCCAAGCATCTTGGAGGTGGTTTAATTGAAGTTACCAGTTCTGGACTAGAAGCTTCTGAAGTTAGACCAGAAGCGATCGCCACAATGAAAGATGCAGGTCTAGATATTAGCCGCCAAACCTCAAAAGCCTTGAGTGAATTTAAACCTGAAGATTTCGATATTGTGATTTCCCTTTGTGGATGTGGTGTAAATCTTCCCCCCCAATGGCTGACAAGAGAAGTATTTGAAGATTGGCAGTTAGACGATCCAGCCGAACAACCAGAGATTTTCCCCAGAGTGCGGGATGAGATTCGCCATCGAGTAGTTCGTCTAATTGAAACCTTACAAGTTCCAAATATTGCATAGGTAACTAATGGAAGAACCACAACCAATTCTAGAAAACCTTTGGTGGGTGATTCCGGGAAAATTAGCCGGAGTACGGAAACCTCTGCCAGAGGAAATGGCTCAACTCAAAGCAGCGGGGATTGGAGCGATCGTCTCCGTAATGGACGATTCTGCAAATCTTGACTTGTATCAACAGGCAAACCTCGATTACCACTGGCTACCCACAAAAGGCGGAAAAGCCCCTACTGTAGAACAGATTCAGGTACTTCAAGCCTTCGTTGAGCAGCAAAATCAATTAGGCAAAGCTGTTGCAGTGCATTGTACTAGTGGCAATCGCCGGACGGGAACGATGCTGGCAGCCTATCTGATTCTGACAGGAACTCCCTACGATGAAGCAATGCAGATCGTCCAAACCGCCAATCCCAATGCTGAGTTACGAGAGGCTCAACTCACCTTTTTGCAGTCGTTGACGGAACATCAATAATGACCAAGTTTGACCATCCTCCGAGAATTTTGTTTCTTTATGGTTCGTTGCGCGATCGTTCTTATAGCCGTTTATTAGCAGAAGAAGCGGCTCGAATTATTCAGGAGTTTGGCGCAGAGGTAAAGTTTTTCGATCCGCGAGAACTACCGATTTACGGTAGCGTTCCTGATAGTCATCCCAAAGTACAGGAACTCCGGGGATTAAGCCAGTGGTCTGAGGGACAAGTTTGGTCTAGCCCCGAATTACACGGTCAAATTAGCGGTATCATGAAAAACCAAATTGACTGGATTCCCCTCAGTATTGGAGCAATCAGACCAACTCAAGGAAGAACTTTAGCCGTTATGCAAGTGAGTGGTGGTTCTCAATCTTTCAATGCTGTAAATACCCTTCGCATTTTAGGGCGTTGGATGCGGATGTTCACGATTCCCAACCAATCTTCTGTAGCTAAAGCTTACCAGGAGTTTAATGAAGATGGAACGATGAAAGATTCACCTTATCGCGATCGCGTTGTCGATGTCATGGAGGAACTTTATAAGTTTACCTTGCTGTTGCGAGGAGAGGTGGATTATTTGTGCGATCGCTACAGCGAGCGAAAAGAAAAAGGCGCTCAGGAAACAATAACTGACATTCGCAAAACGATTAATGAAGTCAATCTTAGCCGAATCTAATCAAATTTAACCCTTGTAGAACTTACGCAAAACCTCTACAAGTAGGGTGCGTTAGTGTTAACGTAACGCACCATCTAACTTCTTATAAAACAGTTAAGAATCGCTCTATAACCGAGTAATAAAACTTATACTATAAAAAGTAATTTAACACCTGAACTTCACAACTATGACTAACATCAAAGTAGAAATTCTCGGTTCCGGCTGCAAAAAATGTCATCAATTAGAAGAAAACGCCAAAAAAGCCATTTCCGACTTAGGAATAGCCGCCGAACTTGAGCATATTACCGATCAAATAGAAATAGTCAAACGGGGAGTAATGTCCACTCCAGCATTAGCGGTAAATGGCAAAGTAGTTAGTAAAGGAAAAGTAATTTCTCCCGAAGAAATCAAGCCATTATTGCAGGTGTAAACTCAAAAATGTTCGATCCATTTTATCCCTTCGATTGGCTAGCCAGCAAAATCGTTACTAAATTATTCGGCTTATCCTTAGACACACATTTAGGTGCAAGCCTGCATTTTTTCCTTTACGACGTTCCCAAAGTTCTCACATTGCTGCTAGTCATAAGTTTTATAGTGGGGACAGTGCAAACCTTCTTAGAACCGGAAAAAGTGCGATATTGGCTAGGAGGAAAACGCACAATTTGGGGAAATTGTTTAGCTGCTACTATTGGCATTGTTACACCATTTTGTTCTTGTTCAGCAGTTCCCTTATTCATTGGATTTTTAGAAGCCGGAGTTCCATTAGGAGTAACATTTTCCTATTTAATTTCCGCGCCGATGGTGAACGAAGTAGCGGTAATATTGTTGTGGGGATTGTTTGGTTTTAAAGTCACTTTGATTTATATTGGGTTTGGGGTGATATTGGCGATCGCAGCCGGATACACAATCAGCCTACTCAAACTAGAAAACTGGGTAGAACCCTTCGTTTGGGAACTACAAAAATCTCGGCAAAACCAAGAACTAGACGAAACAGAAACCGAAATTCCCTTAACTTGGAAACAGAGAATTACTCAAGGTCAATATTCAGCCACAGAAATCTTTAAAACAGTATCGCCTTACGTAGTTGGAGGAATAGCCATTGGTGCAGCAATTCACGGTTATGCACCAGCAGATATAATTACCAAATGGGCAGGAAATAACAATCCATTCGCCGTACCAATTGCCGCACTAATTGGCGTTCCCTTGTATGCTAATATTGCCGGAGTTTTGCCAATTACAGAAGCCTTAGTCAGCAAAGGAATGTCATTAGGAACAGTGCTTTCCTTCACAATGGCAGTCACCGCCCTATCATTACCAGAAATTGTAATTTTACGCAAAGTCTTACGTCCGCAGTTACTAGCAGTATTCATTTCCCTAGTAACTGTAGGTATTATCAGCATTGGCTACCTTTTCAACGCCTTATTGTAACCGTAGATTTACAGATATATTGAGAAAAATTTAAAGTTTCAGTGCAAATTTGGAAATTTTTCTGTTGCCTCTGCCATGAGTTGCACCGATCGCGTTATTGTTTTGATGGAACAAGTCTGCACTAACTTCCTCAATCATGTTTTCCCTTGAGATAACACCAAATCAATCAGGAACCGAAATCGGTCAAAAGAGACGCATCCTAGTAGTAGAAGACGAAGACTTGATTCGTGAAATGCTAGTCATGGCGTTACAGGAACAAGACTACGAAGTACTCACTGCTGCTGACGGACAAAAAGCAATTAGTATTCTCCAAAATGCCAGCACTGAAACTGGAGAACCATTAATTGACCTACTAGTGCTAGACATTATGCTACCGCTAGTCAATGGATTAGACATTTGTCGGTTACTTCGTCGCCAAGGTAATCCAGTCCCCATATTAATACTCAGTGCCAAAGGCAGCGAGACCGATCGAGTATTAGGCTTAGAAGTAGGCGCAGACGACTACCTCACCAAACCCTTCAGTATGCGGGAATTTGTCGCCCGTTGTCGCGCCTTACTCCGTCGTCAACGCCTCAGCGGATTAACACAACCATCAATATTGCAATATAAAGAGATTACCCTCTATCCCCAAGAATGTCGTGTCTTACTACAGGGAGAAGAAATCAACCTTGCCCCCAAAGAATACCGCATCCTAGAATTATTTATGAGCTATCCTCGGCGCGTGTGGTCGCGAGAACAACTACTCGACCAAGTTTGGGGACAAGATTTTGTCGGAGATAGTAAAACCGTCGATGTCCACATTCGCTGGATGCGGGAGAAATTGGAAAAAGATCCTAGTCGCCCAGAATACATTATTACCATTCGCGGATTTGGTTATCGGTTTGGGTAGTTGTTAATTGTTAGTGATTGGGTCGATAGTGTTGATATGTGGTTAGTTGATAGTTATCATTGGTCGCTAACCACCGATCGCACAAATGTCAATAATTGAATTTCTGATAGGTTTACTAATAGGATTAGCATTTTCCCTATTCTGGCGAATGCGCTTTAATCAAAAATTAAAGCACTTATTGCTATCTCTCCAAATACAAGGTACTGACTCAGCCTTACCAGTAATCTCTCGTTTGCGTCGAGGAATAACTTTAGCAAATGAACATCGCCAACTACTAGAAAGCGAAATCCAAACTTGGCAAGAAATTCTCCAAATAGCACCCTGCGGCTTTCTCATGGTAGATGAAGAAAACCAGCTAATTTGGTGTAACGAACAAGCAAGGCAAATGTTAAACATAGATAGATGGGAACCTGGACAAGTGCGCTTGCTACTTGAATTAGTCCGTTCTTACGAACTCGACGTATTAATCGATCAAACTCGTCACCAACAGCAACCAATCAAACAAGAATGGCTATTTCATCCCAATTACTCCAACACAGAAACAGGAGAATATCAAGAACATCTCATCCCCAAATCTCTCACCCTCCGAGCTACCAGTTTGCCCTTATCCAATGGGCGAGTTGGAGTATTCTTAGAAAATCGTCAAGCCTTAGTTGAACTTTCCCAAGCACAGAATCGTTGGGTATCAGATTTAGCACACGAATTAAGAACTCCCCTGACTTCGATTCGTTTGGTAGCAGAAGCTTTACAAGACCGTTTAGAACCACCATTAAGCCGTTGGGTAGAGCGATTATTACCAGAAGTTAATCGACTGATTAACTTAGTACAAGATTGGTTAGAACTCAGCCAACTAGAAACTGATTCTAGCAATCAGTTGCGCTGTAAATCTTTAGATTTACACACATTAATTTGTTCTGTTTGGCAAAGTTTAGAACCTTTATATAATGCCAAAAATCTGAAATTCAACTATTTTGGCCCCGAAATCTTGTCAATAGAAGCTGACGAGTCTCGTTTATACCGAGTATTTTTAAACATTCTCGATAATAGTATTAAATACAGTCCTGAAGCCGGAGAAATCAGAGTTGTATTTAACATCTATCCAGAGACAGGTATTCCCGAATTTGTAGAGATTAATATTATAGATTGCGGCCCCGGATTTCCTGAGTTAGATTTACCTTATGTTTTTGAAAGGCTATATCGTGGAGATCTTTCTCGGCAAAGGCAAACAAAATCTACTTCAGAATCAGAAGGTACAATTAAATCTAGTACAACAGGTAGTGGTTTGGGGTTAGCGATCGTCCGCCAAATCATCTTAGCTCATGGTGGTTCCGTCATCGCCAAAAATCACCCCCAAACAGGTGGCGCTTGGCTGAAAATAGAATTACCTTTTGAATAAAATTTAGATACTCACACCTTATTTGGTAGATAAATTTAGGGTGAACTCCTCTCCTTTCAACCCCCCACCCGAACGCATCAACTTTGAGCGCAGTCTTAGGCGCTTAGAACGTGATGTCTTAAGAATGGGTGCATTAGTCGAACAATCTTTCCGTCTGTGTCATCAGTCCCTATTTAACCGCGACTTAGCCGCCGCAGAGGAAATTCCTTTAATGGATAAACAAATTGACCAACTCTACCGCCAAATAGAGTTAGATTGTGCTGCCCTTATCACATTACAAGCACCAGTAGCTCAAGACGTGCGGCTATTAAGCGCCTATATGCAATTAGTCCGAGATTTAGAACGAATAGGCGATTATGCCAAAGATTTAGCTGAAATTTCTGTCAAACTCTTTCCCTACCCACCTCACGCCTATTTATCAGAAATCGCTAGTATGTCCCATCAAGCTCAAGCAATGCTAGCCATGAGCTTAGTCGCTTTGGCTGATTTAGACGCAGAAGCTGGAATCCGAGTTAAACAACAAGATGATGTAGTCGATATCGCCTATGAAACTTTTTACCAACGCCTAGCTGGACAACGCGACATCCAAGGCGTAGTCGAACCAATCTTACTATTAGTCTTAGTCATCCGCCACTTGGAACGCATGGCAGACCACGCCACTAACATCGGTCAAAGAGTCGCTTACATTGTCACTGGACATCGCTGTTGATGGCAAAACTACTGGTTCTCCCGTACTTGTGGTGGATTTTGGGGATTGGAGACTGGGGACTGGGGACTAGGGACTGGGAAACCTTGTAAAGAACCCTTGTAGAGACGTTGTATACAACGTCTCTACATTCTTTGAAAGGAGAGGTCTATTGCTAATGCTAGTTCAGATTATGTGTGAATGCGAATAGTCAGTTTAATCGTATTGCTAATAGCTTCAGGAGGTTGCCAAGTCAAGAGCGATCGCCTCATCAACCGAACAACTTTATCATCTTTCACAGAAGATGCTTCTTCATCCCAAACAACTTGTTTGACTCTTCCTTTTTTGACCTGAAATTCAAAAACTAAATCACCACTAAATCCATCTGGTAACATCAGTAATTGCAGATGTTTCGTGAGAAGTTCGATCGCATTTTCATCCAGTCCGATCGCACTCAAAATTTGTAAAGGTTGCACAGGAAATACAGATGAAGTTTCTGACATTGGTATGGATTCTAACTCTGCAAAATCCAACTCATCTTCTCCAAAGGCTTCTGCAAACGCATCAAAGGATTCTGCTGACTCTTCAAATGAATCTTCAAAAAACATATTATTCTCTGAATCTGGAGGTGAAGAACTAACTTCCGGTTTTTGAAACCATTTCGGCAACCATGATTTTACTGGAGCTTTGGGAGCATATAGCCGAGGTGCAGAGCGAGATATTTCAACCCTTGGTGCAGCAGCATAAGCAACATTACTAAAAACCCCTTGATAGTTAACACCTTCTGGCATTTCTACAGGTACTTGTACAGAAACAGAACTTTCTGTTGCATCAACTCGCACATCATCACTAACAGCAACAAAAGCCGTATATTGCGATAGTAATTGATAAGAAAGAGCCGTATCTGTTACCGCTTCTACACCTTTTTTGGTATCTCCACTCACCATTTGATTCGTTAAATCTTTGATGCGAGAACGTCCCCAAAGTTGAGCAATAGCAGGATTACCAACATCATCAAAGTTCAAATTGAAAGTTTGTTGATAGCGAATTCCTCCAGCAACAATGCCGTTAATCTGCAATTTTCCGGCAAGTTTGTCTAGTTTACGTCCAAACAAAACTAAGGGTTGCTGGGCAAATAAATCTGGCGGTGTTTGCGGATAAATAATTGGCGATTCTCCTTCACCTTCCCATTGCCAGTTAATGTTACCTAACACGGGATTATTGATTTGATGAAAGAAGTTTTCTACAACTTCATTAACTGGTTCATCATGACGAATAATCCGAGAAATTCCTCGTCCGATTTCAGCAATTCGGTTCAAAAGAAAGCGATTAACTGAACTACCAGCACCAAAGCTATGAAGGCGGTTTCCTAGTTTTAAATTCTGTTGAACTTCTGCCAAAATTTGATTTTCGTTGCCGATATAACCATCAGTTAATAAAACAATAGTTCGTAACCTTCCCGGATCTGTAACGGGGAAATTTAAAACTGCACGAATTCCGTGTAATAATTCGGTTCCGCCACTGGCATTTAATCGGTTGATATAGTTGATGGCGAGCGATCGATTTTGTGCAGTATTGGCTAAAGGAACAGGTGAAAGTTGCTGAGTTGTGTTAGCAAAATCAATAATGCTGAACGTATCATCAGGATTTAACCCATTAATAAAACGTCGCATTAATTCCTGACATTGCATCAACGGCGCACCTGACTGAGAACCGGAAGTATCAATCAGAAATACTACATCTTTCGGCACAATTTGATTTGGTTTATATTCAATTGCCGGAATTAGATAAACAGCAAAATGTCCGCCTCGTTCATCACTTTGGGTTAACACAGTTGTTTGTGTATCATCACCTGCAACTTGATAACGTAAAATCAAATCTTTGTTGGGAATGGTATCTCCGCCTGCTAAGTTTACTCCAACAATTTGATTTGATTGGGTAATTTGAATTTGGTGAGATGGCGAATAAACATTGCGAATTTCCACTCCCGCATCAATTTCCACAACCACATTAATATCATGTCGAGAACGAGTTCCTGGTGGTAAAATTGGTGCATTCAATCGCGAAGCATCAGGCACTAAATCAGTATCTTGATTTTGCATCATTGGTGCAGGTGCAGAACCACTACCAATTGTATTATCCTCGATCGTAGTTCCAGGAATATAACGAGGACCGACTACCATTGGAAACACAAATTCATAGTTACCTGCTTCAAATTTCAGGCTGTCACTATAGCGAATGATTACATCAATTTGTTCCCCTGGCTTGATGTTAGCTAGAGATTGAGTAAAAATGTTATCGCGTTCTTGTTCTAAAAGTCCAGCTGTGCGTCCTTCTTGTTTAGCTTGTTCGTAAATTTGTTGTGCTTCTTGACGTTTTTTAATGCTACCTTTGATTGTGCGATCGCCAATCCGAATCAGCATATCATCAACAGCTGCTTCATCAGGTAACGGGAAAATGTAAACAGCTTCCAGGGTAGTAGTAAAGGGATTTTCAAAAGTTTGAGTAACTTCTACCCGTGAAATATTTCCGGCAATTTTTGCTTGAACTTCGGTGTGTTTGAGTGGAAAAGCAATTTGTTGTTTGTTGGGAGTTTGAACGTATAAACCACCAGGTTGTTGTTTAATAGTTTGAGTCATAGTGGTAATCTCCTAGTGCGATCGTCTGATTATCTTTAGCGTAAACGAGTTGATTGGGGAAAAGTGCTCAGTTTTGTGTTCAGTTGATGCTCAGCAAGTAGTTGTAGGGTGCTCTACTACCATAAATCTGCTCGACAGCATCAAGGTTTAAATTTCTGACGCACCCTACTGATCGATTCAGTTGTGGATTTTTTAATTTCATTTAGTTAAAAATCGATAAACAGCAAGTTACGTTAAGCCAAAATAGAGATAATTTGCTCATTTCTTGGATATATGTCAAACTCGCTCAAAGTATCACCAGCAGGATTGATTATTGTAGACAAAGCACGTCAGCGTCGTGGTTGGACGAAAACCAGCACTGCTTGTTGGTGGCAAGATGCTCACACCTCTAAGGCTACTTTACGACGATTTTGGCAAGGAGAACGGATTCAACGCGATATTTTTATTGCTATTTGTCAGGCAGTTGGGATTAGCGATTGGTCAGAAATTGCCGATTTATCTGATATTGACTTAACTCCCAAATCGCAACTTACAACTCCCTTTGTTGATTGGGATGAAGCGCCAAATATAGAAGGTTTTTACGGACGCAATCAAGAATTAGAGCAATTAGAGCATTGGATAACAGATGGTTGTAAATTAGTAACAGTTGTCGGGATAGGTGGGATTGGTAAAACTTCATTGGCGCTAGCTTTAGCCGATCGCATTCAGACAAAATATAATTGTCTAATTTGGAAATCTCTGTCAACCTCTCCTGATTTACTTTCTTTATTAGAGCAAATTTTAAGTAGTTTAAATTATCCGGTTATTCAAGATGTTACTCAAGGTATAAAGCAATTAATTAAATTATTACAGCAACGTTGTTGTTTGCTAATATTAGATGGATTAGAAGCAGTTTTATCAAATAAAGAATCTGCAAGCACCTACAATTATTTTATTGAAATGTTGAGCCAAAGTCGCCATCAAAGCTGCATTCTCATCACCAGTCGAGAAAAGCTAAGTATAATTAATAATAATTCCCAAATATTTCGCTGTCTGACTTTACAGGGATTACCAAAAACTGATGCTGTCAAGCTTTTGCAATCTCAAGGATTTACAGGTAAAGAGTTAGGATTATCAGCTTTGATTAAACTTTATCGAGGTAATCCTTTAGCAATCAAGCTGATAATTCCTTTAATTCAATCGGTATTTGCTGGAAATGTTGCTGCATTTCTTAACCAAAATGCTTTGGTAATTGGCGATCGCCTAAACACCATCCTCCAACAACAATTTGAGCAACTCTCTGACTTAGAAAGAGACATTATTTACTGGTTAGCAATTTGGCAAGAACCTATTTCTTTTAGTCGGTTGCAATCTCACTTTTTAAGTTCACTCGATCCAGCTATGATTTTGACGGTAATCGCAGGTTTAGAAAAGCGATCGCTCTTAGAAAAATGGGTAAGTGAAAATGAATATTCATTTACGCTACAACCGTTGGTAATGAAATTTGTTACAGATAAATTAGTAGAAAATGCAGTGCAAGAAATTAATCAATTTGTGCCAAGTAATGAGATCGGTCATTTTAAAGTATTGCGAACTCATTGGTTGCTGCGACCGGGGACGGATGATATTGCAGGCGATCGCATTTTACTGCAACTAAGAGAACAATTATGGCGAACTTATGGCGCAACTCTTCCCCAAATCCTTAATCAAATCTTATCGCTTTTGTCGGATAAATCACCTTTAGCAATTGGCTATATAGGTTGTAATATAATGGCAATTTTTCACCACCTACACTCTTAGATAAAACTACTTTTAAGGGTTTTGCTAATCCAACTTACAAGCCACAAACCAAAAGCTTGGCTCTTTTGTACTTGTGGTGGAAAAGCCTAATTTTGGGGACTGGGGACTGGGGACTGGGATTCCTTATAAATCAAGTATTGCACCAATTAATCAGGTTTACTTATCACCACAAGTACGAAAAAACCAATATTTTGGCATTCTCGATCGGGTTCGATCAAAGTTGGTATATGCCCGCAGTGGATTAGAAATTATGAGCTATGTCGAGTCAGGCAATGCGGATGCCGGGATTGTGCATGATAGTTCATAAAACCATAGACAAATATCTTAGGTCTTATTTTGTAGGTGTGATCCTCACTGGGCAAACTACAATGCCCTCTATCCCATCGTCAAAGACATTTGGGACTGCTTTTCTCATGATGTTATAACTTCCATTCAC
>NZ_JBHFNQ010000027.1:0-27482 GCF_041929345.1 Floridaenema aerugineum BLCC-F46 | reverse complement strand
GTTGCGCTTCAGCGCTAACAAGAGCGCTGAAGCGCAACAACGTACTTAATATTAACTATCATAACTGGCAACAGGCGTTATTTACTGACAATTCCCGACCATTGCACCTTTTTTAACTGATCTCTGCGATAGGAAAAGAAGTAATCAGGTTGTTGATAAGTACAATGAGGAGAGATTGCTATTTGTTCTTCAGCAATTCCCATTTGATTTAATTGTAATTCATTAACTCGACGGACATCTAAACGCATTTTTCCGGGTGCGAAATCTGGGAGAATGGGAGAATTTGGTAACTCTTGTAAAGCATTTAAAATTGCTGTTTCCGAGTTGGCAGAAACAACGGTAGCGCCTACTTCTGCTGCTACTTCTTGAGAAACTTGATATACTTCTCCGGTAATTGCTGGGCCCATTGCGATGCGAAGATTTTCTAATTTGCTACCTTGGGAGAGGAGACGTGCGATCGCCAAGGGTACAATTCTCTTAGCCGTACCCCGCCAACCTGCATGAATAGCCGCCACCTGTCCCGTTGTTTGATCAGCAATTAAAACCGGAGTACAATCAGCAGTACAAACCCAAACCGCCTGTTTTTCCCGTTCACTCACCAAAGCATCAGCTGGGGGTAAAGACTCAAACTCTGCCGTTCCCGCATCTTTTTCTACACCTAAAAGCTCTCTCACTTCACTGGGAGTTAACACAACACTACCATGCACCTGTCTTACTCGGTAAAACTGAGCATCCTTGTGCAAAACCTCTACCAAATCTACCGGAAAGCGGGGCGAAAACTGTCGGGTAAAAAAGCCATGTTGCCAGTTTGCCAACAAGCTACAAGTTAAATAAGGCAACCCTTCCCAAAAACACCATTGCCAAGTAGGGAAAGAATTAGCAGAATTATTTAGTTCCAGTTCAGTTGTTTGGGGAGAAATCACGCTCACAAAACTTTTTTAACGACAGCGCTTTCTATGCTAACCTAATACCAAGATTTACTAAATCAAAAATCGCCTTTTCAAAAATCGCAAATTGATTGTGGGATTCGATCGCCAAAAATTTACCGAAGCTCTGGAAACACTAAAACAGAACTATCACCATCAACAGCAACCTGTCAACAACCAAACCTTTACACTTCACCTATTTGACATTCTCCCTTCCACCAATCAAAAACTTTGGCAATTAATTGAACAAGGCGCACCACCGGGAACTGTCGTCATCGCCAGCGAACAACAAGCAGGCAAAGGTCAATGGGGTCGGCAGTGGTATTCGCCCCCTGGTGGATTATACTTATCAGTGTCATTAGCTCCCAATTTACCAGTAAAACAGGGTGCCCAACTAACCATGAGTAGCGCTTGGGGAATAGCGCAAA
This sequence comes from Floridaenema aerugineum BLCC-F46, assembly GCF_041929345.1. Classification (NCBI taxonomy): domain Bacteria; kingdom Bacillati; phylum Cyanobacteriota; class Cyanophyceae; order Aerosakkonematales; family Aerosakkonemataceae; genus Floridanema; species Floridanema aerugineum. The sequence continues at coordinate 26,128 of NZ_JBHFNQ010000027.1, read as the reverse complement.
ATTTACGCAAACTTGGTATACCAGTCAACCTCAAATGGCCTAACGATCTGGTAATTTCTAAATATAAACTTGGGGGCATTCTTACAGAAACCAGGGTGCAGCAAGAGCGCATCACCAAAGCAGTAATTGGTGTTGGTATCAATTGGGTTAACCCAGTTCCAGAAACAGGCATTAACCTGCAAACTTGGCAAGAAAATCATCCAGGATTAATATCTTCACTAGAAATGTTAGCTGCCCTCACCCTGATAGGAATAGTATCAGCATACGATTACTGGAAGCAGGAAGGAGTAACTGCTCTGTTGCCCGCTTACGAAAAACTGTTAAATAACTTATGGTGTCCAATAGAAATTAATGGACAGCTTGCAGTTATAGTTGGTGTTTCTGAAAATGGGGACTTGCGAGTTTGCTTAAATAATGCTGGGGAAACCCCCGCTTCGGAAATACATCTACCAGTCGGTACAATCAATTTGGGTTATTCTTAAAAAATTTTGTGACTAATTAATACGGTGTGATGGAAATGGAAAAACCAGATTACGAAAACGAGCAAATAAAAGTAAAGAACCCAGAAAATCAACCAACAGAAACAGCAGCAAGTGATTCGCTTAATTCTGCTGATTTTTGGCAACGTTCCTTGCTGATGAATGGCATAGGGTGGTTGGGAGCGATAAGCCTAACGGCACGCTTCGCGACCGCATTTCTTAGCAGTAGTATAGTTTGGGTAGAAAATCCTCACTCCGGGACAGCCCTCGCTGCACCCGACATCCCAGACATCATGCCCAAAGCAGTGCCAGACGCACCCACATCAGCAACAAAAGCACCTGAGCCTGTATTCATTAGACGCACCCCCAACCCTTCACCCAGTAACACCAGAACTCGCAATCAAAATCGAGTTTCTCAATCTCGGAGCAACAGCGGCAACAACAGCACCAACTCCTACATTGACCCAACAGATTACAGCATAGGAGCAACTACTAGACGAGATTTGCCTGGACGTTCCTATCAACCACCCAGCGCAGTAGTATTCCGGGAACGTAACAAACCTCGTCAGCGAGTAGTCAGAGAACAATTCACTATTGAAAAGCCTAGCGCAGATGTAGCAACAGTCAGACCCAGAGCCAGAAGAAGTGCTGTAACTGCTCGCCGTCGTGACACTTCCCGCACTCAAATTAGCCGCGCCCCCAGAACTTACGACGTAGAGCGCCCAAGTTCTACCGAAATCAGTCGCGCCCCCAGAAGAACTTATGAAATCGAGCGACGCACTCGTTCTAGGGAAATCAGTCGCGCCCCTAGAACTTATGAAATCGCACGACGCACTCGTTCTAGGGAAATCAGTCGCGCCCCCAGAACTTATGAAATTGAGCGCATAACTATAGAGCCTTCAAACTCCCGTGTTTCCCGAAAACGTTCCCATCAACGAATACAGAATACCGAAACAGCTAGAGCAACGCGACGGCGAGGTACAACCATAGCAGCTGCCAATCAAGTGAGAGTTGGCCCAATTAAGGTAACTCCCAATGGCATCAGGATGAGTCGCACTGGAGTGATTAGAAGGGGTGAAACTCAAATTGCCAGCACTAATATCAATGGGTTAATCGGCGGTTCCCGGAACAATCAAATTTCTCGGAATCGGGCTTTAAATTATTACTACAACTCCATCAACCCCAGCGATTCATCAGATAACGAATCCAACCGTACCAATCTAGCCATGATTTTCCCCTTGGCTATTCCCGCCCAAATTACTTCTATGTTTGGCTGGCGAATCCACCCTGTTACAGGCGAGAGGGGCTTTCATGCTGGCACAGATATTGGCGCACCGATGGGAACACCTGTGTTAGCGGCTCATGCGGGTAGGGTAGCCCTTGCTGATTTCTTGGGCGGTTACGGTTTGGCAGTGGTATTGCGTCACAATCAAGATGCACAAGAAACTCGCTACGGTCATCTATCGGAAGTTACAGTTAAACCTGGAGATTGGGTAGAACAGGGCACAGTTATCGGTCGAGTTGGTGAGAGCGGTCATTCAAATGGCCCTCACCTGCATTTTGAAGTCCGAGAACAAACACCCCAAGGTTGGGTAGCTAAAGACCCGGGAGTGCAGTTGGAATACTCTCTAGCTCGATTGGTGCGGGCTTTCCAAAGTGGTCAGGCAACTTTACCACAGGAAGTCCAACCTTATGAGGTGCCACCAAATACCTTACAAAAGGAAAAGTTATCGCCCCAAATTCCTGTACCTAGCGCTGAGTTACCTGTAATCGCCATACCTGGAACGGATGCACCGCCTCCGCTGTTTGCCGCTGGCGAGTAGAGGTTCGAGGGGCTCTAGGGGAGGAGAATTCAAAACTTAGAACTTAAAACTCCCCAAACTCTCTTCCTAACTCAAAACTCAAAACTCAAAACTCAAAACTTTCCCTCCTCCCCTGTCTTCAAACATAGCCGTTTTCGATTAAGAATTCGGGTGTTATGCTTTGGGGTGATTTGGGGAAATTTACGAGTTTTTCGACGTATTTGCCTAAGATGTCGGCTTCTAGGTTTACTTGGCTACCGTTTTTTAATAGGTAGAGGTTGGTGTGGGCGTAGGTGTGGGGAATGACTGCGACTTTGAACCATCTGCCGTCGGTGTTGGATTCGGCTACGGTTAAGCTTACGCCGTTTACTGTGATGCTGCCTTTGGGGACGATGTAGCGGGCGACTGATTCGGGGGCACTAAAACTTATTTCCCAAGAGTTGACGGTTTGTTCTACTGTTTCTAAACAGCCTACTCCGTCTATGTGTCCAGTTACGAAGTGTCCGCCTAGTTTGCTTCCGACTCGGAGGGAGGTTTCTAGGTTGACGCTGTTGTATTCTAGTTTTTCTTTGCCTAAGCGGGTGCGACTGAGGGTTTCTCTTGAGGCGGTGGCTAGAAATCCTTGGGCTAGTATTTCTTCGACGGTGAGGCAGATGCCGTCTACGGCTACGCTGTCTCCGATCGCTAAATCCCCCAAAATCACTTCTGCTGTCTGTTGGGCACAGGTGATGCTGACGCGATCGCCACTCTGAAATTGAATCGTTCCTAAACTCTGAATTAGTCCTGTAAACACGGTTTTTAGAAAAATTTTATTTTTAGTTCCTAATTTTATGGTATATATGCCTCTCAAACCTACTTGTCCAACCACCTGAAGGAATGTAATTTTTTTAGGGAAATGTGAAAATTTTGCAGGCACGGTTAGGATCAGAGTCAAGACCCTGGCATACTGGGAATGTAAAGACATTCTTATTGAATGGTATCGATTTGACTTTACTTGGCTATAACGCCAGTATTGAGTTGCATCGGTAACTCTCACAAACCCTAAACTCTAGGGTACTAACCTGAAAAAGTTCAGTACCAGATTATCGTATAAATGTAATCTCCTTTGCCAAAGGTATTCTATAGGCTAAACCAATGATAGAGATGAAAGTCGCTGGAATTGCAGTTGATGCAATCACGCGCAGCCCAATTGTACTCCTGAAAGATGGGACTGAGCGACGGGCTTTGCCGATCTACATCGGTCAAGATCAGGCAAAGTCAATTATCGCCGCCTTGGAAAATCAACCGCCTCCCCGACCTCTGACCCACGATTTGATGGTAAATATGTTGGAAGCGTGGGAAATGAAGGTGGAGCGAATTATTATCCACTCCCTACAGGACAATACTTTTTATGCGGTCTTGACTGTTCGCAAAGGTGAGATCAAAAAAGATATTGATGCTCGTCCTAGTGATGCGATCGCAGTGGCGTTGCGTACCCGTAGCCCCATCTGGGTGATGGAAGAGGTGATTGCTGATGCTTCTATTCCTGTAGATAGAGATGCTGATGAAGCAGAACAAAGGGCTTTTCGGGAATTTCTGGAAAATGTTAGACCCGAAGATTTGATTCAGCGACGTGGCTTCAGCAGTGGAGAAGCCTAACTGGTCATTAGTCATTAGTCATTAGTCATTAGTCCACAAATGACAAATCACAAATGACAGATGATAAATGACGATTGACAAATGACTAAATATGCGATATAGGCGTTTTGGTAAAACCAATCTCTGGCTCTCAGTGTTTTCTCTGGGGACTATGCGCTACTTGGAGTGTGAGGGTAATGCGATCGCAACTGTACAGCAAGCTGTGGCGCAAGGAATTAATCACATAGAAACAGCCAGAGGCTATGGAAAAAGTGAGGAATATCTGGGAGTAGCATTAAGTGCTGGTTTAGATCTACCACGCTCCCAACTTTATATCACTAGTAAAATTCCGCCCACAGCTGAGGCTGACACCATGCGCCGCCATATCGATGAGTCTTTAGAGCGGTTAAAAGTTGATTATTTGGATTGTTTGGCGATTCATGGGTTAAATACTTGGGAACATTTAAACTGGGTAGAAAATGGCTGTGTTTCGGCGGTGCAACAAGCGATCGCAGATGGTCAAGTACGACATTTTGGTTTTTCGACTCACGGCCCTTTAGAATTGATTGTCAAGGCGATCGACACTGGGTTATTTGAGTTCGTCAATCTGCATTATTATTACTTTTTCCAACGGAACGCCGCCGCCGTTGAATTAGCAGCACAAAAGGATTTGGGCGTTTTTATTATCTCACCTGCTGATAAGGGCGGACGCTTGTTTTCTCCACCACCAAAGTTACAAGATTTGTGTGCGCCTTTATCTCCTTTAGCTTTAAATTATCGGTTTTTGTTGAGCGATCGCCGCATTACTACCCTGAGTTTAGGCGCAGCCAATCCCAGCGAACTATCTGGGCCTTTAAGTATAGCAGATCGAGATGACCCTCTGACAACTGAGGAATTAAAAATTTTAGCGGGTCTGCAAACCCATCAATCAGCTACTCTGGGAACAGACAAATGTAGCCAGTGTTATGCTTGTCTCCCTTGTCCCGAAAATATTAACATTCCTGAAGTTTTACGGCTGCGAAATCTTGCGGTTGCTTACGATATGACAGATTATGGTCAATATCGTTATCGAATGTTTGAAAATGCTGGACATTGGTTTCCCGGAGTTAAAGCTAACCGTTGTACTTCCTGCGGTGAATGTCTCCCCCGTTGTCCAGAAAATTTGGATATTCCCTCTCTGTTAAATGATACCCATCAACGCTTAAATGGCCCTAGTCGCCGCCGACTCTGGGAATAACTTTAGATCCCCGACTTCGCAGAAGTTGTCGGGGATCTGAGAAATTTGGAAAGCAACAAGTAATTTACCGAACCGGATATGATTGCTCAATTATTAGTTAAAGTTTATCGGAAAAATCTAACTTTTTGGCTAATTTTCCTCTTAGCTTGCTTTAATTTATACCCCGTAAAAGCGCAAGAGCGACAGAGACTTGAGCAAAGAATACAAAACAATATCTGCCCTAAACCAATTACAGAAAATGAGATTTCCCAAACTAATCTTACACCGCCTAGTATTTGGTGGGCTGCACAAAGATTTGGTGGGATGTTGTTAGACTTTTGGTTTACTTGTCCCGGAGAAAGACGGGTATATTTAATCGTAAATCGCCAAATTTGGAATTCACTAAATTATGTAGAAAGATACGCATTTGTAAATAATTTTGGTACTTATTCCCGCCCGGATGGATACAATGTGGAAGTATTAAATCCCCAATTAGAAAATTTAGGGGCTTATCGATGTGATTATAGTGGAAATCCCAACAATTGCAATTTGTGGGTGGAAAGTTTTGGTAATTATGCGCCGCCGCTTTTGCGATCGCCTAAACCTAAACCTTGAAACCGAATTTCCCGCCACAAATTTAAGTATTGCTGTTGCGCTTTTTCGGAAAGTGGTAAGAGAAATTCACTTCTTTGGTAAACTTCCGGCGAGGGGAAAAGTAACTTTTTGGAGCGGATACTTTTTGGTAATTCTGCCAAACTTTCGCCAGCAAAAATTGGGGAAGCAGCTTTACCAAAGCGCGAGAATAAAGCTGCTATTTCTGGTTGCCAACCAAAATCAATCCAATCCCTAGCTAAACTAAAATTATCATTAGCTTTAGCTGGACGTACCCATAAATCTGCCCACAGAGAGGTTCCCGATTGGGGAATTACTGCTCCAATCATGTTTGGGTAGCGTTGAATTATCGGTAAAATATCTGTAGACCAACCCACAGCTAACCAAGTGTCTCCCAAAATCAAGGGTTGTAAATAGGTATTATCGCTATAAAATTTTACCTGTCGATCGAGTTCCTTGAGCTCTGATTTCAACTGAGGAATTTTAGCTAATTGTGGAGTGTTGTAAGAGTTTTGGGGATTAATTTTTTTCAAGGTTAAACCGATGACTTCTCTGGGTTGATCGGGTAAAGAAATGCGATCGCGCAACTCCTCTTTCCATAAATCATTCCAATCTTGAGGCGGATTTAAACCTTCATCTTTAAATTTATCCCGACGGTAAACAATCATTGTCGTACCCCAACGATAAGGCGCACCCCAAACAAGTCCTTTTAAGTCAATATTTCCCTGAAGATTGCGGCGGACTAATCGCTGGTATTGTGGAGGTAATTGTTCCCATTGTTTCAATTGAGTGGGGTCTAAAGGTTGAATTAGCTTTTGCTCGATCGCAGATACTAACCAATAATCTCCTAAAGTGACTAAATCTGCGATCGAACTCAGTTTTTCTCTTGCGGCTAACAGAGGAAGCTTTGACCACCAATTTTGAGATTTTGGTTTTTCTTGTAAACTTGTGAACAAGCTAATTAGTTGTGCTTCTACCGTTAAATCTAATTCACCTATCTGCTTAAATTCCTGGCGAAATTCATTTAATAGTTGAGCCGGAATAGAATCTTTCAGCAGTCTAATTCTTAAACTTGCCTGTTGGGGACTACTACAACCTGTGACTAAACTGGAAATCGCTAGAGTACTAGTACCTAATAAAAAATCGCGTCGCTTCATTTAACCTTAAACTTGGGGGTTATTGTCAATAAGGATGTTTAATTGACCAGTAATTTACCTTAGCTACAAACAAAGTAACTAGTTTAATTAAGTTAACATAATTCCCTTGGGAAAATCTGGTTTTGCAGCTGGCAATAGCAACCAATGAGTAAAATTTCCCCTAACCTGAGAAACATTGCATAAGGAGTTTGCCAAAAGTTAAATGATTCATAAGCCAGTCAAATTTTAAGAGTTTATTCTGTAGGATAGAGGGATAGACTTAATATCATAGGGGTATAAGATGGATTCGATAAAAAATCAAGTTAATGGATTGAATGACAAGATAGAGACTCTCTGCCAAATGGTTGAACATTTGAATGAGAGGATGGGGGAAATTTTGTCAGAAGTCAAGCGATCGACCCCAAAAGATACGGATCAGTTTATTGGTAGAGTCGGAGAACGCCCATCTTACAGTAGTTTGACTAGAGTAGATGCTGCCTTAGCACACAAAGATATTTTGATAGATAACAGCTACTCAGACTCGAACTCAGCAAATCGGGAAAAAGAGTTAGGGCCGGAAATTCAAATTCAACGGTTGACGGCACAACTAACAGCAGCATACAACCGAATTGCTGCCTTAGAAGAACAATTACTAGCTAAAAGAGTTTATTAACAATTAGGCGGTGTAATTTTACTGATTTTGTTCTAACCGTGCTGCTAAAAGTTCGACAGCGTGGAGAAGTTGGCTATGATTCCAACCCCCATAAAGCTCAGCAGCAATACAAGCAGCACCTGCTCCGACTCCTTCTTTGACGTATCCCTGCTCATAAACTCGTAATTTTTCATAGCAAGAATTAGCAAAACTGAAGTTATTACTCAGCAAAGGAACTGAACCAACAATTTGAGCTAAACCTACTGTGTCACCTGTAGGATCTTCTGCGACCCAGCGAGTTGTACCGACGACGATTTGTTCCTGTTGCCAAGGTAAAGAAAATTCTGTGACTATAGCCTGAATTAAGGCATAAACAGCTAACATTTGGGTTCCTCCAGCGAGCATTACCCCGGAGATTCTACTAGCGGCGATCGCCATTCCCGCAACTACAATTTGCATGGGATCGCCAACAGCTGCTACTAATTGCAACGCCCCCAAAGCAGCGGGGAATTTGTCAAAATCGAGCCAACCAGATGCTTTTAGTCCCTGCTGTACCACAGCCCACTTTTGTTGATGATTACATTGCGGGTGACTACTATTAACTTTACCAACAGCAGCAAAACCGAAACCAGTGAGTACTGCTAATGCAGTAGTAGTTCCGCCAACTACGCATTCACTTAAAATTAGCCAACTTGATGGATGTAGGGTGGCTAACTTTTCTCCCCAAACTAACCCTTGATTTAGCAAACTTTTAACTATAGCTAGATCGAGGGCTTTTCCTGTAGTTAAACAATTAGCCGCTTCACCTCCTAAATCAATAGTTGGGATCGCTGGTGGTTGCAGTAAACCTGCATTAAATATATAGAGAGGCAAGGAAAGAGACTCAACCACAGCACGAGAAATTAATACTGGAGAAGCGCCTGCGTGCAATGGTGGCAAGGGATATTTTGGATTAGGTGAAGGGCCATTATATAAAAATTCTGCATCAGCTAGGGCGGTATATTTGCGATCGCAAGGAGTCGCCCCCGCCGCAGAAATTCCCGGAATTAACCCAGTTTCCGTAAATCCCAACACACAAGCAAACACAGGTTGACAACCGCGATACCTTTGCAACCAACGTTTTCCCTGTTCTTCTTGAGTGTAAATTTTAATCATAGTTTTAATCAAGGGGACTGGGAATGACAGGCAAGATGCCTGTCCTACAGGACTGGGAATGACAGGCAAGATGCCTGTCCTACAGGACTGGGGAGCTTTCGGAGATTGCGGAGTTTTTCCCTAACCCCTAACCCCTAACCCCTAACCCCGCCCTAGTCCCCAATCCCTGCAACTAATCTTCATAATCCAAAATCACCTGTACCCAATGGGGAGGTTGAGGGATGGGGTTGCCCAAGCGTTGTAGTAATATCCAGGAGGCGATATGGACGACGAATAGGTAGACTAAATTGCTGAGGAAGACCATTGCGATCGCAATCACGTTAATCAAAAATATACTTGGTTCGATTAATAATCCCAATTTGAGGAATACCCAATCTAAAAAATTTGTTACTTGAGTAATGCCATAAACCCAGAGATCTTCCCCTAAAAGCACCGAAAGCAGCCAAAATCGGAAAAAGAAACCGATGCTGCCTAAGAGTGCGCCTAAAAAAATTGATATTCCCCAATTAGTTCTGCGCCGCCAACAAGCACCCAGCAGCACACCCAACAACCCAAAGGGAATGAAAAACTGAATACTGCGAGGCGGTCCCATCAACACTGATAATAATAACCCAGAAACTAAAGCCGACATCCAAGCGGCTCTTGCTCCCCAACGCAGGTAAACTAAAGCAATGGGAACTGGGAAAAAGATTCGCAGTACTGGACCCAAAGGAAAGTAAAAATTGACTAACCAAATTAAGCTGGCAGTACTAGCTAAAAATGCCGTTTCTACCAATGCTAACGGCGCAGTTGACTGCACTTGCGTTTGCGGTAGCAAAGTAGGAGAGTTAGATTTACCAGCATTTTCATCTGCGGGATCTCTTAAAGATTCACTCATGCAAATTGCCAAAAGGTAAGCAGGTTTAAACAATCATTTTTTCCAGAGCATTTAGGTCAGGAATTCTCAGAATATCCTGATCCCGCTTAATTAAGCCTTTCTTTTCGAGCTTCGTCAATACTCTGGTGACAGTTTCTCTTGCTAGTCCACTCAAGCTACTCAATTCTCGGTGTGGGAGGTTGGGAATTTCTACGCCTTCAGTGGTTTGTTTTCCCTGCCCATCTGCCAAGAATAGTATGGTGTCGGCTACTCGTGACATACTATCAGACTCTCTTAACCGGAGTCGGCGATTGACTTGGCGCAAACGCCGCCCCATCAATTGTGCCAGACGAACTCCTGCCATTGGCTCGGAATAAATTAATTTGACAAAATCCTGAGCAGGCATATTGCCAATTATTGTGGGAGCCAAGGTGATGACATCGGTGGAACGAGGCACTTCATCAAGTGCTGCCATTTCACCAAAGATTTCTCCTTTCCCCAAAATATTCAGGGTTACTTCTTTGCCTTCTAGATTGTACGTGCGAATTTTCACCCAACCTTCGAGAATGAAGTAAACTGAACTCCCCCAGTCATTTTCTAGCAAAATTACTTGGTTTGCTGGATGATTACGGGTAACAAGGTGGGCTGTAGCTTTTTCAACGGTACCTTCTGGTAAACCTTTGAAAAAAGGCGTTGAACGGATTAGAGTATAGTTTCGGTCTTCCATCAGACCATTCTTTCACTAAGACTATGTTGAGTAAATAAACTAAAAATCAATAGGGGCTGATTAGAGTTTGGTAGGCTGATAAGTTGGCATAGTATCAGATTTAGTAGGACTGCAAATCAATGATAACTAATTGACCGCAGTATCTTGGGGGAACAGGTGTTCCTGAAGAACTATGGTGTAGTGTCTGAAACTGACACTCTCAGTACGATTGCAGCACTTTATAGAGATTATCACGAAAAACAACGAGATGGTTAGTTTTCTGGCGATCGCTCTTTGGCCTCACACTGAATATATCCTTGCAATTTTGGGAAATTTATGGTAAAGAAGAACAGTAAAAACCAAGAAATTTACCTACTGACAACTTCAGAGTGAAGTTTAAGGAATTGGTAAAAAGCTGAGTGTAGCCGCTTTCGTTCCTGGGAGACTTCTGCTTTCTTACTAGCATCTTGATTGTAACTAGTAAGTAAATTAAGATTAACAACGAGGAATTCCCGGATAGAAGCAAAGACTGAACTAACCTGTGGGGTCAATCTAAAATCTAAAATCTAAAATCTAAAATCGAATGACGTTCCAAACAGCTAAAATCCAAGCACTGATTGCTGAGATTGATGCAGTACTTAGCAAAGATAGTAAATCCCGCTTTAGTTGGTTGGTGGGGGATGGGAATGCCGATCGGCAAATGTTGGAGCGAGTTCGCCAACAGCTGCAAAAATGGCAGGAACAATTAACCATAGTACAAGCTACGGGAGCGGAAACTCAAGTGGCAGAAATCGCCAGTTACCAAATTTTGGTTGAGCAAACTGAAGCGTCAGGCGAGCGATCGCTATTATCGGAATCATTACAGACAGAAATTGCCTTATTGCAGCAACAAAGGCAAGAATTATTAAATGAAATTCGGCTGTTACAGCAACAACGCCAAGCATTAATTGAGCCAGAAGTATTAGTTTATCAACAACAATTTGTTAGAGAATTATCCCAAGAATTAATCAAAAGATTGCAGGAAACTGTCAATCAAAAATTGGCGGAAACTCTAGAGAAAATACAAGCTGTTCAGTTGCTAAATGAAGATGTAGAAACCACCTGGCAGCCGGAAACAGAATTGCCAAAACTGCAATTTATAGAATTAGAAACAACAGCAATCAATCCGCAATTGGAATTGCTTGCAGCGTCAGTCAAACCACTACCTTATGCTGGTGTGGAGTTGACAAAAGAAATTAGTAAAGCATCAGTCGAAGCACTTGCTGATAATGGTGTGGAGTTGACAACAGAAATTAGTGAAAACCAGGAAAACGCAGATTTTATCAGAGCGCAATTAAAGCAGAACGATACAATTTCTGCCTTAACAGATTTAATAGAAGATGCAGGTGAAACTACGGCATCGCCGGAAGAAGATTTGCTGACAACTGACTTAGCAGTTACTAAACCAAAAGTAGACCTTTGGTTAGGAAATAATATTGTAGAACAGTTAAATGAAGACCTGTCTGAGTTGGAAGGAGTTGAGCAACTGGAGGTTCTCCCGCCAGAAGGTGTTATAGAAAGTATTACATCTGGTACTGAGAGAATTGATTTAGATTTAAATGAAGATTTTTCTGAATTAGGAGGAGTTGAGCAACTGGAGGTTCTCCCACTAGAAGATATTATAGAAACTATTAGCGATGCTACTGATAGTATCGATTTAGATTTGGCGGCTGCTGTGGAACAAGAACAAGAAAAAATAAATGCAGCAATTCCCGAACATATTTTGGCAGAGTTTGAAGACTTATTTGGTGATTCTAATAACAGTTCTATTGCGGTAATTAATGCAGAATTAAAACCGTCAGAAACTCCAGAATTAGCAAATAACCAAGAATCTGTGGAGGCGGAAAAAAAAAACTAAAATCCAAGTCGCCTGCTCAGAAAAGACGTAAAGAGAAAGTGAAAACTGAGGCGCAGATGTTGGCTGCAAATGCAGAAAAATCTGTGAAAGAATCAGTTTCATTAAATCTGGCTCATCAAATAGAACAAAGATTAATTTCTCGTCCTACTCCTGCTTCTCTGTTGTCTTTGCGTCCTTTACCTCCTTTACCTGCTGCTGGGGCTAGCGTTTGGTATTTAGGAATGGATATTGGTACGACAGGACTTGCTGCTGTGTTGTTCAACAAGTGTACTAAAAAAGTTTATCCGATTAGTTGGTTGGTTACAGAACAGACAGATTTATCAAAAAATTGTGCTTGCTTACCAATCAATTTTGCTGGGAAAGCATTACCAAAAAACTTTAAAAGTTATTTAAACGTTGCGCTACCTTATTACTCAGAGCAAACGGGAAAATCCGAACCTGTATTTAAGTACTCAAAACCGGAAGAAAGTGAGAGTTTAGCTTTAAAACAGACAAATTATCCAGAAATTCAAGGGATTGAATTAAGGGAAATAATTTCAGAAATAACAGTGCTGTTGTCATATTTGAATCCGGGCGAAAACCGGGAAATGCCGTCCCAATCAAATAATTTGGTTAATGGTAGCTTTGCTGAAGGGTTATCAGCAGAAGATTTGACGGCGGCGATCGCAGATTTGGCGGGAATTTTTGTAAGTTGTCCGGCTAATTGTTCGGAAGCTTATCGGTTTAATATTAGAGAAGGGATTTTAGCATCTGGATTGGTGAATAATGGGGAGCAAATTTGTTTTGTGGAGGAAGCGATCGCATCCCTCTTAACAGAACTACATTTTCAGGCAACCAAGTTAACAACCACAGAAAATATTGCCGATATTACTACCAAATATAACTCAGGAAATTACCCACTTCGATGGCAGGGTGAAACTTTAATCATAAATTCTGGAGCCCATACCACAGAATTAGCACTAGTTGACTTACCAGAAAAAGTGCAATATTTAACTTACCAAGATTTTATTCTTCGCAGTTTTCCCTACGCAGGTAATCACCTCGATCAAGACATTGTTTGTCAATTACTTTTAAATGGGGAATCGGAAATCGAAAAACCCTTACCCGGTGAACCTGACTTATTAACTCGCCAGCAATTACAAATGCGCCTGTCAAGTAGCGAATGGGGAAAAACATTATTGTCAGCAGCGAGTTATTTAAAAGTAACTTTACCACAAGAAGAAAGTTTCACTTTCACTCTAGGAGAAGAAGATCGAGAAATCAGGAAACAAGATTTACAAAAGCGTGTAACTACTCGTTTTATCCAAAGCTTAAATCGAGAATTAAACACACTTTTAACCCAAGGTGGTAGTTCTGTCGAAGCAATAACCCAAATTATTTGTACAGGTAAAACTACCATGCTTCCCGGTTTAACTACTTGGTTACGCCAAAAATTTCCTAATGCTAAAGTCATCCAAGAAGCCGAAATCAAATCAACAATCAAACCAGAAAACCGGGTGGCTACAGGATTGGCTATTTTACCACTTTATGGACAACTTATAGACAATTCTCGACAGCAGTATAACGATTACTTCTTACTCTTGGAACTTTTACGTACCTTTGGTGAAACACCACTTTCCATTGGTAAAATTATCAACTTATTGGAACGTAAAGGTATTAATATTCGTGCTTGTCAACAAAGGTTATTTGCTTTTTTATCGGGTGAACTTCCCGCTGGTTTAGTTCCTACAGAATTAGATGCAGGTTTACTAACAGAAGCATCTTGGCAAAATACAGATTATCAAGCAATTAGAACCGGAAAATTGTTTTTAGATCTGGAAAATCAAACATATTCCCTAAATTCTGATTATGCCGATCATTTACGAGGTTATTTAACTGCGGTTTTAGCTCGTACTTACCAAAAATTAGAAGAACCATACACAATTTACTGGTTGGCAACCGTAGAAAAGTAAATATATAGGAAATTTATGTTACTAAAGTATTACGTAATTTCCTGCTTCATAACCGAGACATAGAAAGGCTAATACTCAATGTTTATGAGGGAAATTTGGGTGGTTTTGGCTAAAAAAGGTGCTTGTTAAGTGTTTTTACCGGAGATGATTGCAGCATTCAGGGTGCTTACAACCTCAAATTTACGCAGACAGTATATAAATTATTAGTAAATATTAAGTACTTTCACTGTGGCATTTTGCCATGATAAAGTGAGATAGATTGAATATAAGATTTAGTGACTGATGACTTGGGCTTTTTCTTTATTTAACTTAGTAAAGAAATTAATTAATATTTAGTTAAATTGACAAACTTACAACCTAGTACGACTACCGAAAATTGTGGCGAATCAACGAGGGGACAAATTTAGTAAAGAAAATCGTAATTGGCAAGCATCGATTGGTGCAAATTCTCTTAATCCTTCTCTGAAAGGAACTGATCTCCGGGGTGCGTATCTCAGAGGCGCTTACTTAAGGAAAGCCGAATTAAAAAAACTGGATTTAAGGGAAGTTTGCTTAACTTTTGCCGATTTAATTGAGGCAAATTTGAGTGAGGCTTGTCTTACTTTAGCTAATTTAAGCGAAGCTTGTCTGAACTTATCTAATTTGAGGAGAGCAGTACTCACTGAAGCTAACTTATGGAAAGCGAACTTAGTTGGTGCAGACTTGTATCAGGCAGATTTACGGAGAGCTAATTTTTGCAAAGCGAACTTAGTGGGCGCTAATTTGGAAGAAGCTAATTTATGTGGCGCTAATTTATGTGACGCAGATTTAAGTAGCACAGATTTGCGGGGAGTAAAGTTACAAAATGCTGTTTATAACTTAGCAACTCGTTACCCAGAAAGTTTTGATATCGCTAAAGTTGGGGCTTATTTAATTGGCCCGAATATGTTGTTACCACAGATTAATTTAAGTGGTGTTGCTCTGAGTGATACAGATTTGCGAGGCACAGATTTGCGAAGGGCAAATTTAAGAGAAACTAACTTGAGTAATGCTAATTTAGTTGCAGCTAATTTGAGTGGGGTAAATTTAAGTGGGGCTAATTTAACTGGCGCTGATTTACGAGAAGTGATTTTGAAAAAAGCTGTTTATACTCGGCGAACTCGTTTTCCTGATGATGTTGATCCTCTCAAGTTAGGTGCTTATTTGATTGCGCCTGATGTATCTTTAGTAGAAGTAAATTTAAGTGATGTAGACATTTGTGGTGCAGATTTGCGAGGTGCTAATTTAAGTCGTGCTAATCTAACAGGCGTAGAGATGAGGAGCGTAGACTTGAGTAAGGCAAACTTGCGACAAGCTCTGTTAGAAACAGCAAAACTCCAAGATGCAGATTTGAAAGCTGCGGATTTGACTAAAGCAAATTTGAAACAGGCTAATTTGAGTAATGCTGATTTGCGCCTTGTGAATTTGACTAAGGCAAATTTACAAGGCGCAAATTTGACAGGTGCGGATTTACGGGGGGCGGATTTGATGGGAGTGTGCTTAAGTCAGGCTAATCTAAGTAATGTGGATTTACGTAATGTAGATTTGACGAGGGCGGATTTACGAGGGGCGAATTTGAGTGGTGTAGATTTTTCCCAAGTAGATTGTATAGGGATAATTTTAGATGAGGGAAGTGCGTTGGCGTAGCCTGCTCTGTTGCATATCGCAATTCCCCACCCAGAGAAACAATTTGCCGGACATACTCTTAAGAGGCAGTGAAATTTTAAAATAGACTTAGCCACCTAGTAGAGAATGAATATTTATGAGTTCGCCAGAAATTTATAAAGGTTGGATTATTGAAGCTAGACCAGTTTTTTGCGTAGAAGTTTGGAACGCTGGTGGTAAATGCTTTATTCCCGTTCACAACGCCAAGAATGCCAAGGAAGCGCTGAAAATGGCAAAGCGTTGGATTGATATGCAAATGGAAGATGAACAGCAAAATTTAGAAATTAATGATGATATATCGCCAGATTTTGATGATGATGATATGCCGTTTTGAGGGTAGTTGGTAGTTGGTAGTTGGTAGTTGGTTTATAGAGAGTGTGATTTTTTTAGGATTGATTTTCTATTTTAGGAGATGAGCGATCGCATTCCCCAATTCAATTAGGGCGATCGCACTCAAATTACTGTTAATTTAAATGAGCGATCGCACTAACAAAAATTAGCGATACCTGAAAATAATTACCATGCAGATTCCGTGATTAAATCTAAACAAAATTAATTGCTTCGTTGTCATCCCGCCTGCGAATCAATTCGCAGGCTAATAGCTGAAGTCCACTTAAGTGGACTAAATACTAATCTTCCAGTCCATTTTAATGGACTTTTGCTATTAGCCCGGAAATTGATTTCCGGGCGGCTGTGGGCGACACACCAACTAATTAGTAAAAATTTCATTTATTCCCCTTCAGGCTAATTGTACAAATCAACAAACTCTACTCCGCTTCAATAAATCCTTTGACTGTCTCCACTGGAACACTAACAAATGGATTTTTAAATATCGCTTCTAATGCTAACTTCAATGCCTCAGTTCCACCAGCTTTTAAAGCATTCCACAACCGCGCTTTAATTGTGGGATTGCGCTTGATTTCTTGGTGAATGGCTGAAACTACAACATCTCGATCGTCAGATTGGACGATTGTTTGGTTATTTTTAGCTAGTTGTTCTAGCAATTAAAGCGTTTATCAAAGCCGAAACCGCCGCTTCATTGCCGATATTTCCTAATACTTGAGCCGCACTCCAACGAAGATCTGAGTCTTCATAATTTAAAGCGTTTATCAAAGCCGAAACCGTCGCTTCATTGCCGATTTTTTCTAATGCTTTAGCCGCATTCCAACGAAGATCTGAGTCTTCATAATTTAAAGCGTTTATCAAAGCCGAAACCGCCGCTTCATTAAGTGGGAGAATTAACTAGAAGCAGATTCACCTTCTTTGGGTTTTACTTCCAAGCGAAAACCCATTTCATTTAATAGGGCTACTAAAGTATAAATTTCGGAATTTTCATGGCTT
This sequence comes from Floridaenema aerugineum BLCC-F46, assembly GCF_041929345.1. NCBI lineage: Bacteria > Bacillati > Cyanobacteriota > Cyanophyceae > Aerosakkonematales > Aerosakkonemataceae > Floridanema > Floridanema aerugineum. Next base: position 9,024 of record NZ_JBHFNQ010000027.1, on the reverse strand, counting down.
AATAACATCTGGCTGAGGTTTTGATAGTGCAGTTTAGCTTCTTCAGATAAATTGTTCATCTTTTGATGTGCTGCAACTACATTTCCCATTGCCAAATTTAATAATTTTGGATCTCCTTCTTCCAATGTCACTTCGATATACATCGCCGATTCTTCAGGATCTTTTAGAGATGAAATTAAGTAGTCGTAATAGCTATCACTCGCTGGGGTCTTTACGTTTTTCATAATCTCTCCAATACTCCTTAGCTTTGCTAATATCTTGCTCTTGAGTGCTTTTATCTCCACCACAGAGGATAAGCACAATTGTTAACCCGATTTGTCCAAAATAAACTCGATAGCCAGGGCCATAATCTATTCTAAGTTCAAAAACGCCTTCTCCTACCGATCGGTAATCTCCCAAATTACCTTGACTAACTCGGTCAAGTCTAGATTTAATAGTAGTTCTGGCTCTTCTATCCCGCATGGAATCAAGCCATTCGGTAAAAGGAACTCTCCCATCTGGAGTAACGTAACGTTGAATCTCCCTTGGTTGTACTTCCATTGTTTATTCTAATTGGTTGGCACTCTGATTTTATAGGCGGATGGATACTAACAATGGATTTTAATACCTTGCGGTTTGTGATACTTAATGATAATTGTGCAAGATATCTGTTGATACTCTCCTAAAACAAATGACTCTAATTTTGACTAACGACGACGGCATCGATGCACCTGGGATTCAAGCATTACAAAAAGCAGTTAATGGCAAAGGAATAATTGTTGCCCCAAAAGACCATTTATCAGGTTGTGGGCATCAAGTTACTACTACTCGCCCGATAAAAGTTTTGCGCCGTTCCGAAACAGAATTTGCCATTGGTGGCACTCCTGCTGATTGTACAAGAATTGCTTTAAGTCACCTTTTTCCTAATCCTAAATGGGTGCTTTCAGGAATTAACGCAGGGGGCAATTTAGGGGTTGATGTTTATATTTCGGGAACTGTCGCCGCTGTTAGGGAAGCAGCAATATTGGGAATTCCCGGAATTGCGGTTTCTCACTATCGCAAAAGTAAGCTAAATGTTGATTGGGATACGGCGGCGAGATGGACGGCGAAAGTATTAGCTGATTTGTTCGATCGACCTTTAGAACCTGGGAGTTTTTGGAATGTCAATTTACCCCATTTATTACCCGGAGAACCTGACCCAGAAGTTGTATTTTGTGAGCCTTGTAAAGGTCGTTTACCTATTAATTATCGCCTGGAAAATGATGATTTTTATTATCATGGGAAGTATGCCGATCGCGATCGCACTCCCAACACCGATGTCGATGTCTGCTTCTCCGGGAAAATCGCCGTCACTCAACTAAGGTTGTAAAATAACTAAAGTTTGTTGAAAAAGCAAAGTCAATCAGAAGTAAAATCAGATAGTTGACAATTGGGAACGAGACAAAATGCGAATCTTAATCATGGGCGGGACTCGGTTTATCGGAGTCTATTTAACTAAAATTTTGGTCGAACAAGGTCACGAAGTTATATTATTTAATCGAGGCAATAAACCCGCACCAGTGGAAGGTATAGGAGAAATTCATGGCGATCGCACTGACGCTGACAGAATCAAAGAAAAATTAGCTGACGAAAGCTTTGATGCTATCTTTGACAACAATGGGCGGGAACTTAGCGATACTCAAGTTTTAGCGGATATTTTTCACGGCAAAGTTAAACATTTTGTCTATATGAGTTCGGCGGGAGTTTATCTGAAAACCGATCAATTACCTCACATTGAAGGGGATGCGATCGATCCGAAAAGTCGCCACAAAGGAAAGTTTGAAACCGAAGCTTATTTGCAAGAAAAAGGATTACCTTTTACCTCCATTCGTCCCACTTATATTTATGGCCCACAGAATTATAATGATGTGGAAGCATGGTTTTTCGATCGCATAGTGCGCGATCGACCCATCCCCATTCCCGGTAACGGATTACATATTACCCAACTCGGTCATTGCAAAGATTTAGCAAATGCAATGGCAGCAGTTTTAGGCAATGAAAAAGCGATCGGGCAAGTGTATAATATATCTGGTGAACGTTACGTTACCTTTGATGGATTAGCCCGCGCTTGTGCAATTGCCGCCGGAAAATCACCCGATTCTTTGCAAATTGTTCATTACGATCCGAAAAAATTTGACTTTGGCAAACGTAAAGGTTTCCCATTACGATTACAACACTTTTTCGCCTCAATTAATAAAGCAATGACTGAACTGAATTGGAAACCAGAGTATGATTTAATTTCTGGGTTAAAAGATTCATTTGAAAATGACTTTCTCGCCTCTGGAAGGGATAAATCTGAGATTGATTTTTCAGTAGATGATGAGATATTGAAAGCCTAAAAATGTAGAGACGTTGTATACAACGTCTCTACATTTTTACAGGATATAAAAAGTTGGGGACAAATGCTCGATCCCCCCTAACCCCCCTTAGCAAGGGGGGAACTCGATCCCCCCTAACCCCCCTTAGCAAGGGGGGAACTCGATCCCCCCTAACCCCCCTTAGCAAGGGGGGAACAAGAAACTGGTTTAAGTCGCCCTTTTTTAAGTCGCCTTTTTTTAAGTCCCCCTTTTTAAGGGGGATTTAGGGGGATCTCCAATTTAAGGAACAAAAGAGGTTGAATGATATTCTTTAAATAAAGAGTTTTGTAACTAACAGGAAAATCATGGGATTGAATATCAAAGTTGGCGCTGTAGGAGCATCTATGTTGCTGGGAATAACTGCGATCGCACCAGCTACCATCATCCTCACAACTCCCCAGACTGTAGAAGCAGCAGTCGCCACAGGACGCGGAACATTAGCTATAGGTAGTCGTCCGGCACAGACAATCAATCGGGTCACAGTAGATACAATAGCTGATAACACTGCAAAGCTGCAACTGAGAGCTAGTAACGGGAATCAAATTAACTTTGGTGGAAAATGGGAAAATGGCCCCCAAAATCAGCTATTAGTCACCTTAACTAACTCTGGTAATGCAGATGCTTCAGGAATCATAGTAGTGACTTATCGCAATGGTCAACTTCAGTCGATTTTTGGTGGTGGAAAACTAGACGGTCAACCGTTCACGATCGACTTTAGACGTTAAAAATTACAACTAAAAAACTTGGTTTCTGCGGATATTTTTAGCCAGAGAACTGGTAAGTCCAAGAAACTAGGTTTTTCTGCAAATATTAAATTTTTATGTAAAATTCTACTGAGAAAAATCATTGCTAGTTGGATTTTGTGGCAGAACATAGATAATTCCTGAAATCAAGGTGAGAACAACCGAAATCCAAAAAGCAATTAGAGAATATACTTGCCAAGCTGTGGGTAAAGGTGCGATCAGAAGGGCGATCGCCAAAATTTGACTGACAGTTTTTAGTTTACCCCAAATATTAGCCCCAGAAATTTTAGTTTGATTAACGCGCCAACCTGCGATCGCTAACTCTCTCCCCAGAATTAAAAACACACCCCAAGCAGGTATTTGACCTAATTCGATCAGCGCTAATAATGGCCCTAATACCAGCAGCTTATCGACTAAAGGATCGAGAAACTTTCCCAGATCTGTAACTTGGTTAAGTTTTCTTGCTAAATAGCCATCCAGCCAATCTGTACCAGCAGCTATAAGAAAGATTACCAAACATATCCAACGACTTGAAGTACTTGGATAATGTAAAGCATAGAGTATAAAGGGCAACCCCAAAAGACGAGACAGAGTGATCCAGGTCGGAATAGTCATATATTGGTTAATAGGAGATTCTTCGCTTTAAGTAGAACAGTGAGGAGACAAAACAGTGGAGGAGTATAAAACATGAACCGCAATAATTATAGGAAACATCTGACCACCATATCTGTAAACATCCAAAAAACTTAAAGAAAAATAACTATGCAAAACCGTTGGGCAGATCAAAAACTGAAAACTTGTGAAGCATCATTAATCTGTTTAGAAGCAGCTTGGAAACAATATCAACAAGCTACCAGAGGTATTAAGGAAGCAATAGCTGATGGAATGCCGATCGCTGTATTAGAACAAACATATCCCTTAAATTGGGAAAAAGTTTGGCAAGCAATTCGACATAACAAATCCTGGGGGCAAAAATCATATCAATTATTGAAATGGTTGCACCAAGGAGAAGTAATTAAGGAACACTTAATCCAAATTGAATTACTCATGGCTGATTACCGATTACAATTACATAACTCCGGCAAAAAAGCCACTGAATTTTGGGAGGGATACGCTGAAGGGAAAGTTCTTTGCCGTACTCCTTGCGAAGAATCACCAAAAATTAATGCTTATCCCACACCTTATCAAAAAGGAGTGCTCTTGGGTTGGCGTTATGCCATAGTCAAGCATGAAATTCAAACCAGACTTTATTGTTGCCGGAAAACTACAGCTGATTTGTTTACTTGGGGTTAAAATTTGAATTCAAACAAACAAGGGGAAAATACGATTTCTATTTCTCATCAAAAACGCGCCTACTCATTAGATGCGTTGCGCGGATTCGCGGTTTTAACAATGGTGCTATCGGGGACAATTTCTTACCGAATATTACCCGCTTGGATGTATCACGCCCAAGAACCCCCACCAACTCACACTTATAATCCCAATTTGCCCGGTTTAACCTGGGTTGATTTAGTTTTTCCTTTGTTTTTATTTGCGATGGGTGCATCTATTCCCTTAGCCCTTTCTCATCGGATTAAATCAGGAATAACTAACCAAATTAAGGTAATTCTTTATATTCTCAAAAGAGGGTTTTTTTTGGGTGCATTCGCTATATTTTTAGAGCATTTTCGACCAGGTAAAATCGCTGATAATTCATTCCCAAACAAATGGTTAATTGCTGTAATTGGATTTGTTATCTTATTTTTCATGTTTGTTCGCTTGCCAAGTAGCTTACGAAAAATTCCCCAACCAGCAACTACAATTGGCGCTTGGATCTTAGCAGTTATTATTATTTCTGGAATCCGCTATACTAATGGCATAGGTTTTTCTTTGGCACGCAGCGATATTATTTTAATTGTTCTGACAAATACGGCTGTTTTTGGTTCAATAATTTGGTTATTTACTAGATTTAATTTCAAATTGCGAGTGGGAATACTCGGCTTATTATTTGCCCTCCGCTTATCTTCCACTGTTGCTAAAACTTGGACGGCTGCATTGTGGGCATATTCTCCTGTACCTTGGTTATTTAAATTTCATTATTTATCTTATTTGTTTATCGTAATTCCCGGAACTATTGCCGGAGATTTAATATTGAATTGGCTCAAAAAACCTAATTTAGATAATGATTTTAATAGAAAACAGAATTATAAATTGTTAGCAATTATATTAGGGTTGTTAGCTAATATTTTAATCTTACTTATCGGGTTGCAAGGTAGATGGGTATGGCAAACAACATTAGTTAGTGCAGCTATTTCCTGTTTAGCTGGTTTTCTATTCGTTAACCCAAAAAATGAAACTGAAATTTTAATGCAAAAATTGTATTATTGGGGAGTTTATTGGTTGGCGTTGGGTTTACTTTTTGAACCTTACCAAGGGGGAATTAAGAAAGATACAGCTACTTACAGTTACTTCTTTTTAACTACAGGAATCGCCTTTTTTGTGTTGATTATTTTTACGATATTAATAGATGTTTTGCAATGGCAAAAACCCCTACATTTGTTGATTGACAACGGACAAAACCCGATGATTGGTTATGTAGGATTTGCGAATTTAGTTTGGCCGATTTTTATTGCATTGGGAATTGAAAGATTTGTAATTGCCAATGTGCAAACTCCTCTGCATGGGTTTCTCAAAGGAGTTTTTTACACTTTGACTGTTGGCTATATTGTCAGTTTATTTACTAGGTTGAAACTGTTTTGGCGAACATAGGGAAAATTACCAACTTAGGGCAGTTTTTAACTGTACTAAAGTAGCAGCTTCTTTTTGACCAAAAATAATCGGATACAAGCCCTGATGACCCCTGACTCCGAGAATATGGGCATAAGCGAAGCATTAACAGGACTTACACAGTGACGCTATCAGGTGGTGGGATGGTGCGTTACTACGGATAAAGGCTTTGCGTAAGTCCTAATTAAAAGTCTGTATAGTGGCTAAAAATCTCTGAACTTTACACAAATTTTTGCCAATTGCGTTAAATTAAGAAATGTAAAGACTTTCATTAAAAAGCAAAGTTAGGAATTTATGGGAATATTCGGATTTGGCAAAAAACTGAGCTTACCTACTCCAGATCAAGCATTACCAGGACGTGAGGAAGCAATTGCTGTACCTGCGCGTCATTTTGTTAATGGGAATCCTCTAAAACCGCCCTTTCCAGAGGGAATGGAAAAGGCAATATTTGGCATGGGTTGTTTTTGGGGCGCAGAACGCAAATTTTGGCAACAAGAAGGCGTATTTAGCACAGCAGTTGGTTATGCAGCTGGTATAACTCCTAACCCAACTTATCAAGAAGTTTGCACTGGAATGACGGGACATAATGAAGTTGTTTTAGTGGTTTTTGACCCCAAAGTAATTAGTTACGAATCACTTCTGAAAGTTTTTTGGGAAAGTCACGATCCGACTCAAGGAATGCGTCAAGGTAACGATGTTGGAACTCAGTATCGTTCAGGAATTTATGTTTATTCCGAAACCCAAAAGCAAATAGCAGAAGCTGCAAAAGCAGCTTATCAAAAAGCGCTGAATGCTTCTGGTTATGGAGAAATTTCCACTGAAATTCTTGATGCACCAGAATTTTATTATGCTGAAGCTTATCACCAACAGTATCTCGCTAAAAATCCTGGTGGGTATTGTGGTTTAGGCGGGACAAAAGTTTGTTTCCCAGAAACAACAACAGCTTAAAAGTTAACTAGAGGGGAAAGGATGGGATTATTCCTTTTCCCTGTTTCTAACTCGGTTAGGGTTAAATTTTATAGTTTTGGAGAAAATGGAACTGAGTGATGGGAGAATAAGTCTAAATCTGTAAGTAATTTTTATTGTAAGAAGGACTGAAAATGAAAACGATCGGTTCGGTTTTGGCGATCGCCCTAAGTACCACAGCCTTAATTGGTAGCATAACTGCGATCGCGCAAACTCCCACTACAACAAGTTTGTTTTCCAGCGTCAGTGGTGTTGTCACCTATCGAGAAAGAATAGCTTTACCACCAGATGCCTTAGTGATTGTACAATTAAAAGACGTAACGAAAAAAGATGCTCCCCCAGTTGCGATCGGTCAACAAATAATTCCTACTCAACGTCGCCAAGTTCCCTTTCCCTTTGAAATTGTCTATAACCAAGACAGGATTAACCCAAAAAACACATATACGATTCAAGCAAGAATTATTGTTGATAATCGAGTGCGTTTCATTAATACAACTTCCTATCCGGTGATTACTAACGGCAATCCTAACAAAGTCGAAATAGTAGTAAATTCAGTGGGAACTTCTCCCCAACCAAAAAGTGTATTCTCCCGATTTGAACCATTAAATAAACCCCAATAATTTTGGGGAGGATTCATGGTTAATTAGGAGAAATAAATTTTTCTATTAACCATGAATCATGTAACAGAATTAACTGCGAGAAACTGCCGCAATAACTAAAGCAGCAATAAAGGGAATCAGGATTGGTATAATCACAATCAATCCCCATTTGCCAAAACGAATTTCTTCACCTTCAGACTTGAGAAGTGCGATCCAAGCAGCCGTGCCCATAATTGCCCAAATAACACCAAACGCCAGAAAAATTACAAACGTTGAATCTTCCATTTCCGAAAACTTTTAGTAAAACTACTACTTAAATTAGAGCGATTGACACTCTCCCGGTACAGCGTAGCTTACCGGGAGATTCTTGTTTCTTAGAACAACGCTTTTTAGTGCTAGCACCAACGAGTCTGACTTGCTCTCCACAAGCTTGAAATTCCGTTTGCCCAACGGTATTTGCTGACAGGATATTAATGCCTTCTGACCGCAAAATTAAAGTCAACGACTCTCTCACGAGAGCCGTTGCTCTCCAAAACCGTACTTGATACTTTTCGCATCATACGGCTCCTCAGTGAAATAGTGTTTGTCACACAAACGTCATTACCAGCATATCGTTAACCCATTTAATTTCTGAGTTAACTGGCGGCTTTGGCTTGACACTTTTACAGTCAGATTTGTTGCCTGAACTACCATCAAAGATAGTTTTCGTATCGTGACAATGCCGATGAAGAAGTTGCCAATTTTTATATTCATCCTTTCCACCTTTCGATTTTGGGATAATGTGGTCTATTTCAATTACATCTTCATCTTTGAAGAACAATCCGCAGTGGGTACACTTTCCTTTTTGTCGCTTCAACAGGGTTGAGATTCTGTTTGGCATTTCGGGATGTTCACCCATTCTGGAACTCCAATAAACTAGGTTTCCGTCGTATGGTGACGCTTCGCCTTTGACTTTTACATAGCGTTTAATTATTGTGGAACTATGTTTTAGTAACCGAAGAGGATTGGTTCCTTCTTGCCTGGTTGCGAATACCCAGTTATCACCGCCAATGGTTTGAAAGTATCGTTGGACATTCCACTTTTTGCCCTTGTTCCGATGACGGTGTTTTGCCCATTTAAGTAATTTCCAGATTACTAGGTGGTCAAGTTTCTCAAACACCTTTTGACTGACTACTGTTGAGTAGTAATTGCTCCATCCTCTTATAATTGGGTTTAAGCTTTTTATGAGAGCAGCTTGGTTTACCCCTCTGTGTTTATCAATTACTTCTGCTACCTCTTTGTAGTGTCGTTTCTGGCTTTCCTTGCTTGGGGTGATGATTGTTTTAAAACCTAGCAGTTTCCCTTTGACTCGTCCACTGGTATATTTTCCAGTGGGGTGTTGTCTAATGTTGTACCCTAAGAAGTTAAAACCCGGTTTTTCGGATTCATATTCTTTCAGGGTATGAGCTAATCGGGTTTTGCTTGGCTTTAATTCCAAACCCATGCCTTTTAACCATTCGGAGATTATCTCTTTACATCTTTGGACAATGGTTATGTCTTCGTGGAGGATAACGAAGTCATCGGCGTAACGAATCA